>JBFMCV010000008.1 GCA_040754335.1 Thermodesulfobacteriota bacterium
CGAAGGTACTAATCTGAACTCCCGGTTTTAAAACCTTAGGATGACACGAGTATCTCTCCGCCCCCGTAATATGGTCTTTTATATTTTAGACGTATTCCTTATCTGTTTTTAAGATACAAGGGTGACATATTAAAGTAGGGAATAAAAAAGGGAGCCGAACCGACTCCCTCTGGTTTGTATGCTTCTTTTCGGCAGTAGCTATTTTAGCTATTAATCGCGCTGAATACGGTTATCGATTCGGCGCTTTCGGACATCACAAATTTTCCACCAACTTGTCCGGTGGAGTGTCACTCTCACTCATAATGATCACCTCCAACTAAATAATATTATAGATGTTTGGAGGCGCATAGTCAATCGGAATTTCGATGCCTGTTTGTTGAGTGTGTAAAGACAATGGTGAGATTCCCGATCGAGTCGGGAATGACAATAAATATAAATCCCCCTTACTCCCCCTTTTTCCAAGGGGGAAATCAACGGATAAAGCAAAAGACTAGATTGCCGCGCTTCGCTCGCAATGACGGAAAACGGTTAGGTGAATTCGTTGTAGAGGATTATGGCGACGAGGATGGATGTGAGTATGAGGAGCACGTCGCGCAGCGTGAAGCCCCAGAACGTGCGGGCGGGGTCGGCGAGCCCGAGCGGGACCGGAAGGTGGTTCTCCCCGATGATCTCGTCTGCCTTGGGGGAATCGAGGGGGATCATGGCGTCACGACCGCAGCGGGGGCAGACGCAGAATTTGATTCTGAAGAGGGTGAGAGTGTAGAAGAAGGCGACCGCGAAGACGATGGTGGCCGGCAGCCAGAGGTCTTGCTCGAAGACGCCTGCGAAGGCGAGGACGAAGGCGATCATCCAGAGGGCGGACTCCGTCTTGACGCTGCCGTGGGAGGTGCGGTCCTCGAAGCCGATGTAGAGGCAGCACGTGCAGAGCTTTTTCATCGGGATAAGGATAACAGATGGGAGGAGATGGAGCCTGTGACGCTTTTGATTGCATAAAGGACAAAGAATGGTGAAAAGCGTTATTGTTATCCTTCTTTTCCTTGATGAAACACACATAGTGTGTTTTATCAAAAAGACTTCTCAGAATTTGAGAAATTAAAGTACCCCTTCACCCTGTCTCTCTCCCACGCTGGAAAGAGGGAAATTAATGATGCACAAATTCTGTAATGTTGGGGGAATGGAAGAATGAGATCCTGAAACAAGTTCAGGATGACTGAAAAAGGATGAGATTGCCGCGGTTCCTTCGGAACCTCGCAAAGACATGATGGATTGAAGCAGGTTGCGGAGGGCTATTGGATGACGGCGATGCGGTTGACGCTGATGACGATCTGTTCGGATTTTTTGGAGGACGGGGCGATAACGTAGAAATAACCGCTCAGGGTGGAGGAGAGGGTCGGGTTGATTTCGACGGGATCGCCTATATCTTTCCACGTTACCGCGACGATCTTGCCCAGGACGGTCTTATTCTTGTCCGATTTCAGATAAGCTTTTTTGCCGACGTATGTGCATTCCAGGATGTCCCTGTACTTGCAGACGTTATCGTAGGGGGCGGGTTCGGCGAAGGCCGGTGCCGTTAGAAAAAGCATTATGATGAGAACGAGCGTCAGTTTATTCATGAGAGACAAATTGTATTAAATGGTGGGAAGAAATCAAGGCGGTGTGCTTACATACATGATAATATTTATGTTCAGGATGTTTGCCAAGGATACCTGGCCTTTTCCTCTTTAATAGCTATGTCTTCTCTGATTATTTCTTCTACATTAAGGTGGTTGTCTTTGATAATCCTTTGAGCAAGGTCATGGTTAATTGGCAGCATCGTGTCATTGAGGCATTTAGGGCAAGTAGTGGATTTATCTTTTCTCGTAAACTTTTTGGAATAGTAATATAAGACCAACATGGCAGTGCTGAAAATTAGAAAAAAAATACCAGTCGCGGGTGAGCTAACCCAAAATATCAAAGTAACAATTCCGACAAAAATGCCCATCGATACAAGAAAAGTACTTGAGCTATTTTTATCTTCTATCTCGCAGGCGTGAAAACATTGAGTGCATAATTTTCTCATCGGGCGTCATTAGATGATTACTCTTCATCAACTTTGAAATCGAGTTCTTTGATTAACAATTTGCCTCTTGGAGAGTCGGTGGGGATCAAGCTTTTCTTTTCACATATGGGACAGACATTGTCCAATTGCTCCGGTGGGAATTTTTTAGCTTGACCAACAATTCCGGGGTATCCGCCAAATGCGAAGCCTGTAATCTTGTTTTTACCGTAACCTATATAGTGACATTCTGTGCAAATTTTGAGCATGTAATTATTATAATAATTCATGTGGAAATATCCAGTTTAGCAAGATCTATCGGATTCTTACTCAGTTAAGCAATGCGGTAGGGTGCTGGCGGGGTGAGGGATACCCTATATATAGGAGATAAATCCACAAAATGAGAAATTTGAAAGGAGAAATACACAATTTGTGATTTAACAAGGGTGATAATCCACAAAAAGTGGAATTGAATCAACAAAATGTGAATTGGGAGAGGGTTGATCCAATATGTGTACTGGGAGAAAGCAAAATACACAAAACGTGGATTTGAGAGCCAGCTAATACACAAAAAGTGAATTCGGAAAGGGGGAAATCCACAAAATGTGAATTGAGAGCCGGTAAGTACACAAAACGTGGATTGATATGGGAGAAAATTCACAAATTGTGATGCGGGGATAGGGTAAATCCACGAAATATGGAATTGAATTTACAAAATGTGGACTGGGAAAGGATGGGTTGGTTATTGAGAGATTTTTGGGGTAGTGGATAGTTGGGAAGCTTCTTCCGGGATGGTGGGGTTGTTGAAATTGGTCAGGATTTGGTTTCCCAGGGGAATTTGTCTTCTTCCGGAAATTCTTCGGGAATTGATAAGCCATGCATTTTGATAAATTCAATCGCCTCAGGTTTATCAAGCGCAATAAGTGTTTTCTTGCTATTACATTTTGTGCAGTTCCACTGATTTTTGTAAATATTCTGTCCAAGTATAACCGCCTCTATTAAAGCAAATAAGGCGATAATTGTAAAGAAGATGTTGAAGGAGTACAGAACCTGATCACGTAATAATACAATGGAAATAGAAAATAGAATTATTGCAATTAAAAGCTTAGTCGGGAATAAGGAACTAGCCGGAAGCTTATAAATTTTTTTGCACTGAGTACATAAAACTCGCACATGAGTAGTATATAGAATAAAGAATTCGGAATCTAGTTAAATTGGCTGGAATTGTGAAGAGGATCATTGCGCCGCAAGAAAATCCACAAAATGTGGACTGGAATACACAAATTGTGGATTTGGAGTGGGGGTAATCCACAAAATGTGGATTACCAGGGCTGGAATGCACAAATTGTGGACCGAAAGGAAGAGAATTCACAAAATATGTAGCGACTATGAGGCAAATCCACAGAATGTGGATTGGAATACACAAAATGTGGATTTTAAGGGTAGGAAATACACAAATTGTGAATCAATGATGGAGTAAATACACGAAACGTGGAATTGAATTTACAAATTGTGGATTTCGACTTGGAAAAATGATGGGCTGATTATTGAGAAGTTTTGGGACTGGAGGTTTGTTGTTGGGCTGCTTCGGGAATTGTGAGGTTGTGTTCTTTGATCAAAACTTGAGCCTTATGGGAGTCTAAGGGGATTAGAGATTCGTTATTACAGACAGGACATTTTTGACCATCTTGAAACAATCTTAGAAAACTACCAAATGCAAATATCGTAAATATGATACCAAGAATCAAGTAAAATGTGGAACTTAATGAGAAACACAGCGCTGCCAGCGCAACGTTAAAAATAATAAGTCCAAATAGCTTCTTATTTAATTTTCCTTTTCCTGTGTAATAGCACGATGTACATAACTTTTGCATGACAAAACTATATCATATTGTAGTGAGAAAATCTAGTCTGGGAAACAAGTTATATCAATAAAGTTGTAAATATGAGGTAACAAAATGGCAGAACTCAGCAAATTAGAATTACAGATAACCCTTAACGATGAGGGTCTGCGGGATTTTGAGGACCAAGGTGTCAAGGTCGCGGAAACCTTAAATAAGTCTTTTTCGGAACTAGATTCTACATTTATGATGCTTAATAGAAATGCATCTGAATTTAGCCGGAGTCTAAAACTTATAAATGGAAATAAATTAACCTTAAGTGGCTCGTTTTTAGAGTTAGAAAGTACCTTTAATAATTTGAATGATGATTCTGTGGAATTCGGACGAAGTCTGGAAACATTAATGAAGAATGGATCCACATTTGGGAACTCTATTAATCAATCTACTCGGGATGCAGGAGAGGAAGTCAAAAATTTACAAGAAGATGTTCAAGAATCGAAGTCAATTATTGACAGAATTTTTGATAGCTTCGTTCTAAGACTTGCAATTGTATTGATTACGATATTTCAAGTCATTAAGGAAGTAATATCTGGTTTTAAAACAATTATTGCTATATTGAAATTTTTGAATGATCCAATCGGAACAACTAATAGGGTTTTTAACGAAACTAAAGACGCGATTATTCCACTTATCGATAAAAGCAAGAAATTTGTTGATGTTTTAAGGGGGTACGGAAAAGAAATAGTAACTACTATTGGTGCAACGGCATTATTCCAAGCTATCTTAACCGAATTATCATTCATTGCTGGGGGACTTGCAACAATTACACTCCCCGAGTTAATTGTATTAACTGCTCTCTTGGGTGCAGGATATTTGCTTATTACCGGGAAATTGGATCAATAT
This sequence comes from Thermodesulfobacteriota bacterium, assembly GCA_040754335.1. Taxonomy (NCBI): domain Bacteria; kingdom Pseudomonadati; phylum Thermodesulfobacteriota; species Thermodesulfobacteriota bacterium. The sequence goes on from JBFMCV010000008.1 coordinate 4,780, forward strand.
GGCAAAGTTGCTGAGGATGTTTTCAACAACCATGTGATACCACTGTTTCAAAACGCAAACAAAAACGCAGAAGAACTGAAACAAGGAATTAATCACGCAAACGATGCTTTGAAAAACTTAGAGAACCTACCTCAAGAATTGGGGCCTACTCCTGGTCCGCAGCAGAAGTTAATTCTTGAACCTATAGATCCTAAGATATTAGAAGAACAGAAAAGACAAATTGAGGAACTGGAAAATTTTAAACGTAGACAGAATCAAGAGACCCTCGAGCTAATCAGGAAGAATGCAGCAGAACAAATAGAGATTAATAAGAATATCGCGGACAAGCAATCGGAGTTTAGTAAAAAAGCGACAGAAGATATAAAGAATAATATCGAAGAGCAAGCCCAAACTATTCAAGAAAAGGGACCAATCAAACTCCCGGACATTACAAACCCCAGAATAATCACAGACCCAAAGGAGTTGGAGCAATTTAATAAAGAGATTGAGGAATTGAGAAAGAGTAACGACGTAATAAATCAACAGAGCAGTAATCTCTCTCTTCTTAATGGTGCTCTTGCGATGGCGGGTGAAGCATCGCTCAAGTTTGCTGGTGGTCAAGATGTTATGTCTGATGCGACTAATGGCGTATTGACGAGTGTGGTTAGCTTGAGGGAAAAGGGTATAGACCCACTGGCCGGACAGACAGATGAATTGACTGACAAGATGGAGACCGCAAGCGGACAGGTAGAGCAGGTTAAGGGGAAGTTTAACACATACGGCATTAGCCTTGGCGATGTAAATGATTTGAACAAAGTATTCGGCGTAACTCAGGACCAGGTAAATCAGTCTCTTGATGACGGAACTGTAGCGTTTGACAGTGCGGGCGCGAGTGCGGAGGAGTTTGGGGATACACTCGATCAGGTGCAAACCTCCGGTGGGTTCTTTGAGGGGATAAAGCAGGGGTTCATTGATTTTGTGGAGAATGTAGAGAGCAACAGCGAGCTTATGGCTGACTTTTTTGCCGATACGCTCTCGCAGATGTCCCAGAGCTTTAGCGATCTGTTCTTTAACGTCCTGACAGGGAAATTCAAAGACCTGGCAGACTTGGCGAAGCAGGCTTTCGAGGCTATTCTCCGTGCGTTTCTCGATCTGGTTGCGGCCATAGTCACAAAGCAGATAGTTATAAGCATTGCGGGTGTATTCGGTTTTGGGAAGGAGTCCAGCGCGTCCCAGGGGCTTGATTTTGCCAAGCAGGTGTTTGGTATCTTTGAAGATGCCGGAAGCTTCTTCGGCACCGGAAGCGCTGCTGCCGGAGCCGGAGCAGCAGTGGCGGGTGCAGGCGGAGGAGCAATTGCTTCGGGGGCCGGACTAGGGGGATTTGCCGCAAGCGGCTTAAGCTCAGTAGGGACGGCAGGTTTTGGCGCAACGTCAGTTTTTGATGTGGCTGCCGCGGGGGGAGGGGAGGAGTATAGACTGGCGGCGTGAGGGAAAACATATATATAAGGTATGGATTCCCGATCAGAGTCAGGAATGACAGAAAAAGCCTAAATCCTCCCAAACCCTCCTTTTAGATCCTAATTAGATCCCGGATCGGAGTCCGGGACACGGTTCAGGACAGGTGGAGGGAATTGAAAGAAGAGATAGATTTCTCCCTGCGGTCGAAATGACGGAAAATCAACAAAATGTTGAATTTGGTGATTGGAATATGCATCTTGTTGATTAAGGAAGAGAAAAGATTGCAAAATGAAGGATTCGAAGGGGCAAAATCAACAAATTGAGGAATTTGGGAGTGGAATTATTCAAAAGACGAAATCAACAAAATGAAGAATTGTGAGGGCGAGAGTTGCATTTTGTTGATTGAGTATGGTGTTTAGTCAACAAAATGAAAGATTGTGGGGAAGAAAATTTACAAATTGCAATATTGGGATTAAAGCTTGGGGGTTTCTAGTGAATTTGTGCTCGATTCGGTTTGAGTAATTGGAGAAGGATTTTCGCCAACTTTAAGGTCATATTTTTTGATTAAAATGATTGCTTCGGGGTTATCGAGAGGGAGCATTTCTTTATGGCCGCATTTTGGGCAGGTTTTGCCATTGGAGAAGTAATTTAGAAGATTGAACACCCCGAACATTATAAAAAAGTATCCAACAACATGGTGCAGAGCTCCCTTTAGATCTAGAATCGACTCTCTAACGACAAATCCCAATCCTATCGCTATAGACAGAGCTGCTCCATAGATATTTGCGGTAAAGAAATCACTAAGTGTATCGTTTTTCCCCTTTCCTATATAATTGCAGATAGGGCATAGTCTCGACATATTAATATTATATCCATTCATGAAATAAAATCTAGCTTAATGCTTAAATGAATAATCAGATCGAATCAAAACTTGTTTTCAATCATGCAGTGACCTTTTGAAATCTAAACTGAAAAAAGGAGAATATGGTTAACGATTCTATGGATTATGTATTGATTCGTTAGCTTATCTAACTACAATGGCTACTCGTCCGACAATAGTAATTGGTATTGAATTCGATAAAAAGGATTACAGTGAATTTGAGAAAATGTTGCAAAAATTACAGAGCAATCTTCTAATAGCAACTGCTAGTGTAGGGGGAACGGGTAATCCGGTAGCTATAGGTGTAGTTGCAACAGCTGCACTTTATCTATTGTTTGAGTATGCGACTGAGAAGGTCTTAGATATGGCAATAGATGGTGTTATTAATTCGATACATGATACTTTAGAACGTCAAGATGTGATGAAGAGAGTCGATCAATCTAAGCTTGACTTAGATTTTGAAAATAAATTTGATTCATCACTAAAAAAGCTTAACGATCATGTAACACGGAAAATCGAATATTTCAAGCAAAACCCCATTGAGGTACAAGTAGATGAGATAGTTCAGTTCGCGTTAGATAATGACGGCGTTGTTCTACCATTCGAGGCAATTTTAGAAACCAAACCCGAAGATATCCAGATACTGTTTGATCAACAAGATATCGATGAGATAAATAATAGAGTCCAAGAGAAAATTAGCGAAATTCAGCAGCAACAGTTTGAGTTACAGAAAGCATTAGAAATGATGTTACAACTACCGGATGAATCGGTAATACCAAATAAGAAAATAGAATTTAATGAAATTATTCCTGAAGGCCTGCAAAATAAGCTGGAAGAGCAGAAGGGTATTATCAAGGACTATCATGCTGAATTGGAGATAGGAGAAAAAGTCGTATCAGAATATGGAGGGAGTTTTAAGATTCTCGATGGTGCAATTGCGATGGCGGGTGAGGGGTTGGTTGCTGGTGCGGGGGCACAGAGTGAATTTGCAGAATCCACGAAAGGAACAGCGAATCAATTAAAGAATGAAGCCGAGAGGATAACAAATCTCGATCCGAATTTACAAGACTTAGCCAAGAGGAATGAAGATGTAGCTCTAGCTCAAGAACAGGTGAATCAAGCGGTGGGTGATGGTAGCACTACCTTTGATAACGCAAGCGACAGCGTGGAAGCATATAGCGATACTCTCGAGAAGGTTGAAAATTCCGGAGGGTTCTTCGAGGGGATAAAGCAGGGCTTTATTGATTTTGTGGAGAGTGTGGAGAGCAACAGTGAGCTTATGGCTGACTTTTTTGCCAGTACACTCTCGCAGATGTCACAGAACTTTAGTGAATTGTTCTTCAACGTCATTACTGGAAAGTTCGATGATTTGAAAGACCTCGCAAAGCAAGCGTTTGAGGCGATTCTCAGATCGTTCCTGGATCTCGTCTCTGCAATAGCAACAAGACAGTTGGTGATAAGTATTGCCGGGGTGTTCGGAGTAGATACGAAGGGGGCGAGCGCCACTGATGTGCTCGGGTTTGGGAAACAGGCGGCGGGCATAGGTGCTGATCTTGCCGGGATATTCGGAGGGGGAAGCGGAGCCGCCGGAAGTACAGCCATAGCAGGTGGGGCAACGTCACTGGGCACAGGTACTGTCGCCATTGGCAGCGGACTCGGAGGGATAAGCTCGGTAGGAACTGGAGCGGCTGTAGGAGCTACTTCTGTACTCGATGTCAGCGCAGCGGGCGGGGCACTCGGTGGAATATCTACGGTAGTTCCCGAAACAGGCGGTTTCCTCGCCGGTATAGGTGGCGTTGCGGGTGCTATTACCATAGTAGGAGCCGTGTTAGCCGCAGCCGCGCTGGCTTTCACAATAATCGCGCCCTTCCTTAAGAAGACACCCAGATTGGACATCGATTTCGACTCGGTAAAGACAGAAGCGGGAAGGAGGGCCGCGTTAGTAAGCGAGCTGCTCGACGACGACTTCCTCAAGGACGAGATCATAGACATATCCGTCAAGCGGAAGGCGGGCCTCGGGCTCGGAGGGGACGAGGGGATAAAAGACGTGCTCGCCGATGCAATACAGGACGCAGTGAATAACCTGCTCGACATAATTAACAAACTGCCCACGGACCTCGCGGACACGCTCACGGAAGAACTCCTGAACACCCCGCTCGATACGGAGACGGAGGTAGCCGGGGAGAGGCTCTTCGAGTTCGACGCAAAGGGCAAGAAGATAGGCGAGAAATTCAATCAGCTCATAAACGGGGAGATACAGGCGAAGTTCCTTTTTGCGGTGGACGGGTTCCTTCAAACCATGTTCGAATCGCTCGGGGTGCTGCCCGAGGCAGCGGAGGCGTTCCTCGACGAGAGGTTCGAGGAGTTTAAGAACGCGGGATCGAGAGAGGCGAGGGCGAAGGTGGGGCAGGAGCTGTTAGCCGATATAAATGCCTTCGTCGATGCGTTTAACATCGTTAGCGGCAATGTTAATGACGCGATAGGGCAGACGATACAGAGCATTAACAGCCTTTCGAGTAAGCTCGGGTTCGATGCCGTGCCATCGATAGGAGAGCTGACCGAGAAACTCGGCGAACTGATCCAGAATGCGGAGCTGGACGCAGAGACCGTGCAGATGTATGCCGATCTCAGGAACGCGATAGTCCAGGGCATATCGGACATTATCAACTCCATAACGGGGCTCATAGGGAAGATAAGCCAGCTCAACTCGACCATAGTGAGTCTCGGCGGCTCGGCCGTGAACATCATCCCGTTCCTCGACGAGGCGCAGGCGAAGCTGGTCGATTTCTATACGACGAACGTAGGCAACCTGTCGTTAGGCGAGCAGGAGATGTTCCTCGACGAGCTGCTCGGCATAGCGAACGCGAAGCTCGCCGAGGAGCAGGCGGCGTTCCAGAGGGCGCAGGAGGCGCGGCAGAAGGCTGAAGAGGCGCAGAGGGCGAGGATAGAGAAGCGGATAGACAACCTGAATAAAGAGAAGGACAAGATAAACGAGGTATTTCAGGAGAGGATAGACGCGCTCAACGAGGAGCTGAGGATAGCGGAGGACTTCGCGCAGCTCACGGAGTCGATAAGGCAGACGCTCGATTCGATACTGTTCAGCCCGGAGAGCGTGCTCACGGGGGTGGAGCAGGTGAGCGCGCTCAAGACGAACATCGCCACTCTGCAGGCGCAGCTCGCGTCCACTACGGACCCGGAGAAGCAGCTCGATATAGCGGGGAGGCTGGAGGAGGCGTTCAAGACGCTGTTCGATACGGCGGGGGACGCGTTCGGCGTGAACTCGCCCGAGTTCGTCGCGATATTCGACCGGGTGACCGGGGGGTTGGAAAACCTTGCGGAATTCACCGAGGGAAGGGGGAGGAGCGTCGAGGAGATATCGGCCGAGATAGAAAGGCTCACGGCCGAGAACGAGGCTACGTTAAAGAGCATAGACGCGAAGATCGAGGCCGCGCAGGAGAGGCTCGCCAATATAGGGCAGTCGACGGCCGACAATACTTTCCACGCTTCCCAGGAGCTGACGGAGCTCTTCGAGTTCATAAGGACCGAGTACATGAGGATTTTAGAAGAAAGGTTCGCGCAGTTAGGTGAAGTGAGCGAGTTCGGCTTTGCGACGGAGACGGAGGGGTTAGGCGTGATCGCCGGGCTCGCCGACGAGAGCCTGACGGTGCTGAAGGGGATGGGCGAGGAGACTGTGAGCCAGACGGGCTACCTCTCGGAGATAGCGAAGAAGCTCGGGGCTCTTGCCGGATTCCAGCACGGGTCGGAGGGGTTCAGGGACTTCGGCAGGGGGACGCTCGCCGTGCTCCACGGGCTTGAAGCGGTGATAACGAAGAGGGACATCGCCGGCATACAGGAATCGATACTTCACCAAATAGCCGGCGCTGGAATAAGCGGGCTCGCCGGCAGGATAGCGGGGGAGGGGGACGGACGGGGCGGAATTATCCGGGAGGGCTTCTTCGCCGGGACGAGGCCCGGGGGAGGGTTCATACCGGGGATACCCGTGAATATGACAGGGCCCGAGACGGGCGAGCCTCAGAACCATGTGACGGAGATGAACGTGGACATAAACGTGAACGTGAACGGCGGGTCGCAGGCGTCGATCGCGTCCCTTGCGGGGGAGATAGAGAACGTGATGGTGAGGAGCATAAGGCAGGGGAGGGTGAGGAAGGAGCTTCAGGAGGCGGCTGCGAGGAGGATTGCATGATCCCCTCCGTCACGGTTTTCAGCTCCGCTCACCGAGCTTCGCCGGACGAGTCGGGGGGACAAGAGGGGAGGGGGCTGCGCCTTCGGCTTCGCCTTCCCAAGGGGGGTGCAGGATGTCCGGCTTCGCCAAGAGGCTACACCGGGACAAGCAGGATGCAGGATGATCATCCCTCTTGACCCTTGCCTTATGTAATAGGGAGATTTAAGACAAATCCACCCTTACCCTCCTTTACGAAAGGAGGGGACAAAAAAGGAAAGATGAGATTGCCGCGGTCGCATACTGCGCTCCCTCGCAAAGACAGAAACTGATAAATCCTCCCTGTCCTATTTTGGCTTAGGCTACGATCAGCCGGAAGTTAATTTCCTCAGTCGTCTTTGTTGGTATGGCGTCCGGATGCTCGCTCGTTCGCATCCGTTCTTTTTCTAAGGAGGGAAATAAAGAAAGGACAAAGACGAGATTCCCGATCGGATCCTGAAACAAGTTCAGGACAGGGTCGGGAATGACGGGAATAAGGACCCGTTCATAGACCCTTCGACGGGCTTCCGGCTTCGTCGAGACTTCGCCGGACATGCAGGGCGAACGGGATTTGTTGGATGTATGAGTGAAATGTGACACCCCCATCCAAACCTTCCCCCTGTCTCGGGGGAAGGTCTTAGTGGTATCGCGGCTGGAAGCCGCTCCTACAAAAGTAAGGCAGGACAAAAGATGAGATCCCCGGCCCGTCAGGGCGACGCCGCGGCAAGCCCGATCGGGGTTGGGAATGACGGGTATTAAATCCACCCTGACCCTCCTTTACGAAAGGAGGGGATTACAGAAAAGGCAAAAAGATTTCTCGGACAAGACTCGAAATGACGAGGTATGTTGGTTCGGTGCATGTCGCGGCTGGCCTGTCCTGAATACTGAATCAAGTTCAGCACAAGCTTGTTTCAGGAAAGCCGCTCCTACGGATTTAAGATACGAGATGCTGAAATGAATTCAGCATGACAAGATTTTTAGATTCCCGATTAAGGCATTCGGGAATGACGGAAAAGGAAGAGACCCTGAAATAAATTCAGGGTGACAGATTATTATGAGGTACACCCTCACCCCTGCCCCTCTCCCCTCCTATAGAGGGAGAGGGAATTGAAAGTATAAAGGACATGAAATGGCGAACAGGAGAATGGCAAGGACATTTATGCCGGTGACGGTGCTCACGGCGACGACGGAGGCGGCGAGCTTCCCGAAGGAGAATATCGTGGACCGGACGAGCCCGCAGAGGGCGTGGCGGTCGACGACGGTTGCGGCGGACCAGAGGGTAGTGATCGACCTCGGAGCGGCGCAGACGGACGTTACGTGTTATCTCGACTGGGTGAACTTCGGCTCGTTCAAATACCAGGAGTCGGCTGACGGCTCGACGGGGTGGGCGGACGTGACTCCGGCACTGACCGTGGAGAAGGACCCGATGCACGGGATTTACCGGAGGACGGATGATATTACGATGTCGGGGAAGCGTTATCTCGGCATTCTAATCCCGGCGCAGGCTCCGGTCGATGGGACTGATTATTTCCGGATCGGCACGTTCTGCGCGCCTTCGCCCGTCGTCGAGCTCGACGCGGAGACGACGGTCGAGTACCCGTTCGACGCGGCGCTCCCTGAATCATACATAGTCGAGAACAGGTTCCCGGGCGGAGGAGCGGAGAAGATCAGGCTCGGGGTGATGCAGCCGATGGTGATATCGTTCGCGCTCAAGACAGGGGCGATGCAGAACATAAAGGGGGCGTCTGTGGGGGAGATCGCCGACATGCTGAGGGACGGGACCGGTACGCTTTTTCTCGACTTCAACCTGGGGGAGACGTGGCAGGCGTATCTCGTGAGGAAGTCCGGGGAGCTGCGGGCGACGGTGAGCGCGCCGGCGGTGGGGACGGCCGATTTCGGGACGGTGCTGTTCGAGGTGGTGGTGTAGGGGAGAGAGGATCACGGATTAAAAATCAAAGCGATGAGTGACTGCGGGCCGTCCTGAAATAAAATCAGGACAGGTTTCTGCGGTTACGGGAGAGGTGTATTGTGGATGCGGGCAACAGCGGTTCAATCGGGATAAGAATAGTAAAGATCAAGAGACCGGAGGGAAAGTAATGCAGAAAGTAAAAATGCCGACAGCCAGGCAAATATCGGCACTCGAGCGCGTGATGAAAGGTGAACGCCTCGAATTATTCCAGAGCGCGTTCGATGTGCTTCATGACGGCAAGCGGGTAAAGGATAACCCGGAGACAGAATGGAGGGTGGATAATCTCCCATATCTTTACCGCGGGTTCGAGCGGGTCAACAGAGAAAGCCGAAGCAGCCGCAGCAGGCCGGCGGGAATAGTATCCGCAAGGGTAAAATCCGCGGATGCGGTCCTTGACTTGGGCCTCATCTCGGTCGATGTGGTCACCAGCGCCGGCGTGAACTATGTAATAGACGCATTTCAAGGGGTGGGCGGTGCCGCGGTAGCGAACCTGAAATACCACGCGAGCGGGACGAGCAGCACGGCCGCGGGCACGTCCAATACGGCTCTGGGCACGGAGGTCGGCACTAGAGTTGCCGGGACACAAGCGGAGGGGGCCAGCGCGAATATTTACAAAACAGTCGCGACACTGACGTATGGGTCATCGTTCAGTATCGTCGAGTGGGGGCTGTTCTCCGCATCCAGTTCCGGGACATTGTTCGACAGGATAGTGTTCTCGGCGATATCTGTGGATACGAGCACGGGGATTGAATTTTCGTTCGAATGGACGCTTAACGCGGGAGGGTGATAAGTGGCTTTTCCTGTCGTAGAATCATTTACACAACATGCGTTTACGAGCGATTCAACAACACATAACGTGACTATGCCCTCCCCCGTTAATGCGGGGGAGCTCTTAATAGCCTTTATTTGTGTTGACGGGAGCGCTACGATCAGCACGCCTTCCGGCTGGGTATTGCTGGATGATCAGCTTGCCTCTAATGGAACATCGTTCCGTGCCGGGGTGTTCCTAAGAGCGGCTGACGGCAGTGAAGGCGGCACAAACGTCAACTTCGCCACATCAAGCGCCGAAGAAGCCTCTGTGCACCTTTATCGCGTTTCGAACTGGCACGGTACGATCGGTCTCGGAGTTAACGGCGATGTAGCGACTGACGCGAATACGGAAGAGCTCACCGCCAATCCGCCAAATGTTAGCCCGTTCTGGGGCGCCGAGGATACGCTGTGGCTGGCGTTTTTCGGCGCGTCCGACTCGAACGTTACCGGTGTGGACTCTTATCCTGCAAATTTTACTCACGGCGTGTTTACCCATACGGGATTCGATACCTCAAGCACGCAAATAGCATCCTGTCGCAGAGAGCTAAATCAACCAAGCAATAACCCCGACGCATTTGATTTTTCCGGTGGCGGAACTGCGCGCTGGGTAGCGTATACGATTGCCGTCAGACCCGCGGAATTTACTGCTGTACCGAAGTCAGTTTCAGGCGCTTCCACAAACTCCGGTGTGTTAAGCACGCGTATCTCGGTGGTGAAAGCTCTAACCGGCGTATCCGTAAATTCAGGCTCACTGGCGAGTTTTGTTAACCGCATACAGGCAATCGCGGGCGCGGCTGCGAACGCAGGGGCGTTGGCAAAGAAGGTGCTGAAAGCCATTGCCGGGACTTCGGCTGATACAGGCGAGCTGGCGGCGGACGATCTATTCTCCGCACGATGGTCTTTTGAACATCTCGAGGCGGCGGTTACGCACGGGTTTCCAACCGTCTACGTGGAGGTTAATGACGGTGCAATGCCTTCGGGGGCGTTCCCGGCGGGTACGTTCTTTGAAAGGCGGATACTGGAAGTACCCCGGCTTGAGGAAGTTGAATTAGATTCCCGGTTCGGCATATCCGGGTTTCGACGCACTACGCTAGTCCTTGACAACACCGACGGGTATTTTAACGCAAGGGATATGCAAGGCATGTATATCCGCATGTTCTTTGTCAATGCCGAAGGTACGGCATACAAGGAGTTCAAGGGGCAGGTCGTTGACTGGACGCTATCTCACAGGGTAACGCTCAATATAGAGGATGTCGATGCGATAACACTCACTCAGGACTTTCCGAAACGGTCGCTCAACGAGTTAGTCGAGGCGGAGAAGATCGCCGACGCGGGGTTCGAGGACGTGGTTATCGCTAACGACCTCGGCAAGCCCGTACCTATCATCTTTGGCAGGGCGATAAAGGTTCCATTGCTATATGTGAAGGCAGACGAGGCCAGCCGAGAGTATGACTATATAATCGGAGAGGGGATAGGGCTGAACGATAATCCGTTTCAGGAAGTATTTACGGTCTACAGGAATGACCAGGCGCTCGACGAGATAAACGGAGATGTGGCTGCGGCTACTTCGACTACGCTAACCCTTGAGACAGCGGATAAACGTCCGGATAGCTGGTACAGGTACTGGTGGGTGGAAATAACGGCAGGCACGGGTGTGGGACAAATAAGATATGTCACCGCTTATGACTCCGCGAATAACAGAATAACGATAAGCTCCGCATGGTCAGTAACACCTAATACGGGAAGTGATTACAAGCTCTCCGAATGGCGGTTCTACGACGGCTCGCAGGTATCGCCCTATGCCGGATATGCATTCATACGCTTTAAGAAGCGAATGGGGGTATCGGGAAGGACTGACCCCCTATATGCGGACGTGAACGGGCTGAGTGATGAGACGAATCCCGTGAGGGCGATACAAAGCCTCCTGGGCAATCCCGACTGGGGATTAGGCATAGACGTGGATACGGCCTCGTTTAATACAGCGGCGGGGCTATCGGCCATATCATCGATGCTGTGCGAGGGGGTGATTGCCGATACGACGGGGGCTGTTGACGTATTCCGGGAGTTATTAGGATTCCGGGATATGGTTTTATCGAAGGACGACACGATACGGATAGCGGTAGACCAGGCGAAGGTAAGCAGTATCAACCTCGGCCTCGGGGATGAAACGGGATGGAATAACATACTGACGGGAAGCCCGGAGATATTCCATATCCATCCGAATGAAAAGGTGCGGAACCTCAAGGTCAAGTACCGGAAGAATAATAAAGAGAATGACGTATATCTGCACGAATTAGAAAGACAATCGAGTACAAACGGTATTGATACAACCGTCAATCTGCCCTTTATTTATGAACATGCAACCGCTGACAGGTGGCTTGACTACAAGCGCAAGCGGTTACTGGCTGCAGTGAAGCGGCTATCCCTCGGCATAGGTCAGGAGGGGCAGGAGATATTGAGGGGCGACCTTGCGACGGTAACAATAGCCACTCTCGGCATGAACGCCCAGTCATGGGAGGTAACGGGGGCGAGCGTAACCCCGGCGGGGGAGAACACGGTAAGTCTCGTACCGTACTCGGCAAGCCCGTATACATACGTTCCGATAACGAGTGAGGGCGGGACGCTCCCGGTCGATGAGTCGTTCGACATACCGCCCGATTATGACAAGTCGATTCCCGATCCCGTGAGCGGGGTGTCCGTAACGATGTCGATGGGGATAGTGGGATTTACGGCTCATCCCTTCGCCACGATAACATGGACGGCCCCGGAGGATAACTACGGCGGGGCGGTGATAAGCACGAAGCTGCACTCGGACGCGACGACATTATTCCGGGTAGTGGGTACGTACACTGGCACGACGGCGAGGATAGAGGGGTTAGTTCCAGGGCAGCTCTATGATTTTCTGATCGAGTCTCTCAACGTGACCGGGGAATTAAAAGGGCTCGGAGTCACGGTCAACAACGGCGGCGCGGGATATATCGCCGGAGGGGATTCGACCGCGCCTGGAACATGGACGCATAATCTAACAGGGGGGGCGAAATTTGGCAAGCTTTTCTGGACATGGAATAAGCATCCTGAAGCAGATGTCGCCTACTACGAGGCTGAATTAAACACGTCGACGAGCGGAGGAGTGCTTGGAAAAGAAATTATCCCACACTTGAACGACGTGGATTTCAAGCCGCGATATGAGATCGAGATCCAGACAGGAGATTTAACCAATCCTATAACTAGGGCACTACGAATTAGAGCCGTGGATCACTCGGGCAATAAAAGCGGATGGACAACACCTCTGATCGCAGCGAGCACGGGCGATGTTGGGAGAGACGACCTTCACAATAACGCCACGATGGATATTGAAATAGCGACGGCGCCCGGTGAGCAACCGGGAATAAATCAGACACAGAGTGTCTGGTATGAAGTTATATCTGTTACAATATCGACGGACAGGACTGGGGTAGTAAAAGTCCATTATACAGGACAGTTTACAGGCTCCGGTAACGGCTATGCTGTAAGGCTTCTACGCGGCTCGACAGTTCTGCGGACGTTTTCCAATATCTCTGTCGAAGGAAAATACCCCGTGAGTTTAAACTATGTGGAAAGTATCGGAGCTGGTACAAAAACATATAAAATTGAAACAAGAAATACGGTAGCAGGCGGAATCGGTTTAGGATTGTTGAATAATTCTTTATCGGTCCAAGGAGATTTTAAGTGATACATTACGCTATCGTTAACGAATATGGAGAAGTCGAAGGTCAATATTGTAAGATCGGCGCGTCGACGAATCCGAATGCCTTTGTAATGTTGGAAGTGCCGCCTGGACGAAAGAAGGTTTTATTAACGCAAGAAGAATACCAAATATTAATGTGTGAATATGACGAAGAAAAATTAGTGCATAAATGCAAGATTGATTTGCTTGAATCAAAAATAATTGCTATGACTGATGCTGAAGTTGATGAGGTTGTTAACCGTCGTCCCGAGTGGGCACGTGATATTGAAATGCCCAATGGCAAAATTAAGAGGGAGAAAAAAGACGGCACAATATGGGAGGTGCTCCCGGATAATAGATTAACTCCCTGGGTTATAGAAGAGAATAGTAAATAGCTAATCCGAAAATAATAATCAGGGTCGCGGCGCATTATAAGCAGGACAACATCCTCCTTTACCTCCTTTACACGCGCCGCGGCCCTTTTTTATAGCCAATGAATCTAGCATGTCTGGAAAAATTTACAAGTGATTTTGTCATACGGCTCATGCCGCAGGCGAACAAGACGTACGTGAGGCGCTACTGGCCCGCGGTCTACATGGCGCTCGACGAAGCGGACCTCGACTACGAGGAGATGATGCTCATGGCGCTCGCCACGATCGCCGCCGAAGCCGGGGACTTCGACATAACGGTGAGGGAGTATGTCTCCCGCTATAACACGTCCGAAGCGGCGAGTGCTGCCGCGCACTACTTCGATATGTATGACGGACGCACCGACCTCGGCAATCAAGGGAAGCCCGACGGGTATAAATACAGGGGCGGAGGAGCCGTGCAGCTCACAGGCAGATACAACTACCGCGAGATAGGGAAGGATCTGGGGCTGCCTCTCGAGGAAAAGCCCGAGCTCATAGAGAACCCGGTCGTCTCGGCGCGTGCGCTCGCATTGTTCCTGAGCAGGAGAAAGATGGATATAAACGCCGCGCTCCATAACAGGGACTACGGTAAGGCGCGGAGGCTCGTCAACGGGGGCGCGCACGGGCTCGATGAATTTCAATCTACGTACCTACGGGGGATGAGGTTAATTGGAAAGGGTTAAGGAAAGCGCGAAAAGCATTCTGAACTCACAGTACAACAAGGCCGTTTACTCGGGCGCGGTGGGGGCGGCGGTGGATTTCCTGTTCGGGCTGCTGGCTGAGTTCCACATAGACGTATCTGCCGGGCTCCAGACGAAGACACTCATCCTGGCGATGGCGCTCACGGCGCTGCTGGTGAAGAACAGGGAGAAAGAGGCTGAGGGGGATTCCGGGCGGGTGTAAGTGGATAAGATAAATTGGGATACATACCTTGTATATAGTGTATTTCCTTATGCCCTTCGACTTTGCTCCGTCTGTACCAAATGCGTTGCCAGACAAGCAGGACAGGCTCCTACTCGGGGTTGGCAGGTTTAAAAGATGAGATGCTGAACTAAATTCAGCATGACAGATTTTTTTAAAGTACACCCCTCATCCCGATCCCGGATCGGAGTCCGGGACAGGCTTTCCCCCGCCTCGGGGGAAGGAAAAAACGAATAACAAAATAAATATGGAGGAAGGAGGAAATTATGTGGAAGGAATTGCTGAAGATTGCGCCTGACCTGATCCCGATAATCATACAGACGGTGATCGACGTGGAGAAGGTCGTCACCGGGATCAAGCGCGGCGATATAAGGAAGTCGAGGGTGATGAGCATCGTCGGGAACATTCTCGATACCAAGGACTATTTCCTCGGCAGGACGCCCGAGGGGCAGCTCCAGTTCCTGAACCTGGTCTCGATGTTCGTCGATACGATTGTATCTACGTTCAATTACACGGGGCTGTTCGGGACGAGCGACAAGCTCGATTTCACTCCGATACCGGAGGGAAAGGAGGGGCAAAATGAGGGGGATTAGCTTACTGATTGCGGCAATCGCCGTCCTGACGGCGGCTTCGTGCGCATGGAAGGATATGACGCCTGCGACTGAAATAGTCTACGAAGGGGATCTCACAGGGAACGTAACAGTCACGTACCCGTCGGCGGAGAAGGTGCTCGAAATATGCATCATGACCAAGGCGTGCATGGGGTTAAGCGAATACAGTTACGCGCTTCCGAAGATACGAGGCATGAAGGGCGGGAACGCTGTCGAGTGCGGAGGGACGCTCAGGAAGGGGTGCTACGAGGCTGCGGATAACGGCGACGCGCGGGGCGGTTTGGTTATCGTGCCCGAGGGGGGGGATATCGACATCATCGCGCACGAGTGCGTCCACCACTGGCTCTACATGCACACCGGAGACCTCGATCCGAAACATGAATCGGGACTCTTCCTTACGTGCGGGGGGAGCTACATGCTTGACGAGGGCAGTGAATGATAGGTTCGATTATCGCGAGCGTCCTCGGCTGGCTTGTCGGCAAGATAGTTGGGAAAAAGAAGGAGAGCGAGATCGAGGAGAGGTATGCCGAGGCGAGGAAAGAGAGCGCCGAGCTCCGGGCGGAGAACGCCGGGCTTCGTGTTGTAGGAGAGATTGAGGACGAGGAAGCGGAAGTTAGGAAGGAATGGGAGGAGGCGGAAGAGAAGAATGACATTCGCAAAAAGTATGAAATTCTCAAGCGTGATTTTGGCGGCGGCGATTAACCTCTCGGCGTGCGCCGCGCCAAGGGTGATCACGCCCGAAATAAGCCGGGAGAGCTACGAAGCGCTCAAGGAATCCCAGCCCGACTGCAAGATGCAGATAGGCGCGCTCGAAGCGGCCCGCGAATTGCCGGACCCGCTTACGGCATGTCCCATCGTGAGCGACGACCTTATCCTGGACGCGCTCTACTGCTACAGGAGTGTCTGGAAGCATTGGGAGAACGCATACCGCGTTCTCGACACCGAACTGGACGCAGCTCAGATGGGAGGCGGTGTGAAATGATGGACGGAAAGCTTTTAGAGCTGGGCGTGGGGTTCATCGCCGCTCTCATGGTCATACGCGAGGTGCTGGGGTTCCTCGAAAAGAAGAAGAACGGCTCTGCGGGCCATAGCTTTATAATGAACGAGCACGTGAACGACGTTAAGGGGACCGTGTCCGCGATAAAGGACAAGGTGGACGACCTCCACGAGTGGCACAACAAGACGGACGCGGACGGAATACCGCTCTGGTACGTGAGGCGCTCGCTCGAGGAATCCATCAGGGAGCTCGGGGAGAAGATCTATCTACAGATAGAGATACAGACGGAGATTCTCAGGCACATGGAGAAGATGGAGGAGTATTACAGGAGCAAGTCGAGGAAGGAGGGGAGCAATGGAAGTGATGTCGCCGGTTCCCAGTCTTAACGAGCTGATACTTAGCTTCCACACGGGGAAGCCTTATCTGATGTGGATACACTTCGACCCGAGATACGGGGAGCAGCCGTGCGCCTTGTGCAGGATCCCTTGCCGCACGCTTCTGATGACCTCGCCCACGGCGGGGATATGCGATGCGTGCTGGGGGAGGGGAAGGTGATGAATTGTCTACCGAGATCTTCATTAAGGATTAGGGGGATAGAATGATTCTATCCCCCATCCTTCTACTAGCAATTACATGCTAGTCTTGTGTCTTGTCCGGTCGACAAGAACATACACCTGGCCGGGGCGTGGTGTTGGGGGGAATTTCTCCCCTTTAACCAAAGTGACCTCGTAACCAGTCGTCGTGTTCCGGTATTGACCGGATACCGGGACTATATCGCCCGGTCTGAAATACTGAGACATGGTTCGTCTCCTAATTCAGTCCATTTTTGGATTTGTTGGAATTTGAAAAAGGTGTTAAAATCAAGAAATACATCATGAACCTTTTTCCATCCAACAGATGGACCGAGGTTTTTATAGGGGCGTGCTCGAACACGCCCCTTTATTTTTTTACCTCATTTATCACTAAATATTCGTTCTCACTATCCCAACTACAGTCGAATTTTTTGCTTTTTCTCTTCCCGTCTGGCTCAAGTTTAAAATCAGATATAAAATTTTTCGCGTTCAGATAGTAAAAATTTGAGCCCTCTCTTCCGATGAGTTTTAACCCAAGAGCATCATTATGAGTGGTTGGCTTAATGATTAACCGATTATTTTCTGTATCTAGGCCAATTCGGGCGTATCTCTTATCTTTAAAATAAGTGTCGATGGTGTATTTACTCAATGATATAAGGTTCTTAGATATGCGTATCTGGGCTTTGTTAGGAGAAGTTCCACGACCGGGGATGTACCATTGCTCAAAACTCATTATATCGCCTCTTATTTTTCCGCGATTATTCGAAATTGAACTTCGTCATTCATACATTCTATAATACTGTATTCTTCATTAATATCAAGTCCATTGTAGGCAAATCGTGTATTTCTTAAAATCATGGTTAAGGTCTATTTTTTAATTAGACAAATCAGATGACTTCGGTTTATTGCCTAGGAATGGTTCCGGCTTGATTTTGCAGTAACACACATACCGATCATTGATGGAATACGCTACTGATCTTTCAAAATGAGATTTAGGTAGAATTAATATAATGATACGAGTAACATATGATACATCCTGGAAGGGGGAGGTGACGTCGTAGGAGTGGTCTATTCAGCAGGAAGCGGGCGCGAGATTTCTAAGTAGACGGCATATCGGCGTGCGTTTGCGCCGGTTCCGCCGGAAGCGCTGCCATCCGCCACCTCACATACATGACGATCGCGATATGGACGAGAATCGCGAAAGCGATGGCGATGATCTGGTCCGCCATGGTGACACCTGATGTGCGCGACATGACAATCAGTGCATAGAGTCCAACCGGCAGAAAGAGCAGCACGGCTGTAACGAGTCCCGGATTATAGCTGCGCTTTGCCAGGGCCCCGAGAATGTGAACCAGGGCGTTGATCAGGGTTAGATAGACGGCGATCAATCCCAGACCGAGATCGACGAAGCGCGCGAGATAGAGTGCGATCATATTAACCACCCACACGCAGCCGATGTTGATTACTACTACCGCCTCGGTTGATAGCACTTCCCGTCCATTGGCCATGACGCCGTTCACGTACCTTCGAAAGCGATCGCCGTGGTGCTCTTCGACCTGGTGGATCATGTAGACGGGCAGCTGCAAGTAGACGAGCAGCAGAGGCAGACTGAGCGTCCGCGCTAATAGCGGCACGAGCGCAAGCAAGAACAGTCCGGCAATAAGACCGGTATACATCCAATTGTGAAAAAACCAGCGCTTCATCGTTATTACCTCTTTTTTAGTCCCTATATATCGGTCAACTCAGGCGCACCGAAAAAAGTATATATCCCTTTTTGCATGGTTGTATTACGTTCTTCAGGCGTGGGTATTCGCGATGCGTGCCTGGGGAGGGGGAGGTGACATTGCTCGACGGGCTCCCATCTTCGTCAAGGCTACACAGGACAGACTGAACTAATGGGGAAATGATAGATTTCTCACGTACGTTCGAAATGACGGAGTAAAAAAAGAAAATCCTCCCTATCCCTCCTTTTTCTAAGGAGGGAATTAAAGGCAAAGACAAACAAAAGATTTCTCGCGTTGCTCGAAATGACAGGTTGATTTAATTACGGTTGAAGTCTAAACGTTCGGCTCGTCGGTGCCTAGAAGCTGAGTGAGTTTGTTTCGGATCGCCCGTGTGCACACAGCGCAGAAACGCTTCTTCCCGAAGTCGCGCATGAGACAATTCTTCTCGGGCCTGAACACGCTGCAGGACTTGTAAAGCGCTCCCTCGAACAGCCCTACCGTGCCTTCCGGTACGGGATGGTTAAAAGGCCCGCCGCCTGAACATTGATTCCTCGACGTAGGGACAGGCGTCGCCGGCGCAATCAGGTCCCTCCATTTTATTTGGGAGAGCTGTGTTTTTGCGGTCACGTTCGGATAATTTTCCGGATTAAAATCTACATACGGAATTTCGTACTCGTCCGCAAGATTGAAAAAACTGTGCCCGAGCTCATGGATGCCGATGAGCGGGGACTGGGGGTTGGTCGAGAATACGGCTACTTCTCCGCCCGACCCGCCGTATATCCCGCTGTTGACCATAGCGAAAGCGACATGCGCCTCAGGTATCCAGTTGCTCCAGACCTTCTTGGCGGTCGTCCTGTCGACGACGAGAAGGCGCTTGTTGTTCAGTGCGCCGCAGAAGCTCGCATTGAGATATGTCCTCACGTCTACGGGCGGCGCCCCTCCCTGGCACTGCGCCGGCAGGTCTGCTCCGCTGTCGGTCGAAGCAATCTTTACGATGTAAACATTGGTCTTTAGCCAGAATTCATTGAAGGGCGGGAAATTTTTGAAAAAGTTTATGAATTTGTCAGTATCGGTAATAAACTTAGGCATCTCCTCAGCCCTGTAGCCTTCGGCGAGTATGGCGATAGTCCAGCATTCGCTGTCGCTCCCGTGATCGACGATCTTCTCCTTCCCGAGAATCGTCCCGTTCTCCACTCTTGCTGCGACAGCTATCGGCGGGAGTATTACTTCCGCGGGGTCGATCGTGAATGTGAACGACTGCCTAGCTATTCTAAAAAACAGCTCCGCCTGGAGAGGCTTGTTTATGATCTCGAGCGTGAAGACGATACCCGGGTCGGGAATCAGGACCGAGAAGGTCGGGTCGGGGTCTTTGAGGGTTTCGTAACTGATCGGGCTCTCCGCCCCGTCGCCGTAGGACTCTGTTTCGGTGCGGAAGGGATTCTGCAGTCTCTGAATATAGAAAACGTTGTTTTCCCGGTCGGTTAACTTGACGTAATAACCGTTATACTCGTCCATCTCTTCTATCGGATCGGACGGGGGAGGAAGTATATCGACCCGGGTCTGGGATTCGAGAATAATATTGTAGTTCCCGTATCTGAAGTCGAGCCTGAGGCTCTTCCTCCATTTCCTGTTGCCGGTCATCTGTGCCTTTTCCGAAATCGCTTCTCAAGACAATAATACGATATGCATGTGCAAGTGTAAATACTGAGCGGCGTCTGTGAACTGCGCCGGTGGTGGGGGAGGGGGAGGCTAGGAACGGACGAGATTGCCGCGCTTCGCTCGCAATGACAGATGGATCATCCCTCGCCCTCCTTTTACATCCTGAAACAATCCTGAAACCAGTTCAGGACATGGTTCAGGACAGGCGGAGGGAATTAAAAGAGTCAAGGAATCGCGGCTGGAAGCCGCTCCTACAAAGAATCGGATGGGATTCCGGATTGAATCCGGAATGACGAATTGATTGGGATCAGACTCACTCAACGACCGGCGAGCAGGCGAAGTCCAGATTGCCCGCCGTGCCTGAGAAATTGCCGTCGCCGGGGTATTCCTCAATTGTAAAAACTTCGCTCCCCAGGTTTTCCCCGTTAAACGGGTTCCTCATCACGCAGTCCATGGCGAAGCAGTCTATCGCCTCGCATTTCCGGGGATTGATCCTTACCAGCTGCTCGGGCGGCGGGACGGGGTCGTCGATCGGGAACGACAGCACGCAGTCGAACCTGTTGCAGACCATCTGAAGCCCGTCCGTCGGGCAGTCCAGGAAGCCGAAGAGGATGTCCGGGTCGTCCTGCAAGCGCACGCAGTCGTCACTGCCACCTCCGTCGCAGGCGGAAATGAGGAGGGCGGCGATTAGTATAACGCCGAGTTTTTTTATTGAGCTGGGGAATAGTGGAACCCTTCTCATATAACTAATTATATGTGAGTTGGAGCCTGTAATACAACTGTTGGCGGAGGTATTCCTCGGCGTTACGTCCCTCGATAGGCTTCCGTCTTCGTTAATACTTCGCAGGGCGAACGTATGGGTCATTGGAAGTCCAACCCATTCATACTTCGACAAGCTCAGTACGAACGGGTTGGGTTGCGTTATCGGTATTTGCGGAAGAGTTACTGCGTACGCAGATTCTGCGCCTCAGGACGAAGGGGTTTGGATGGTTAGTTAGTGAAAAGTAACACCCTCACCCCAGCCCTGAAACAATCCTGAAACCAGTTCAGGACATGGTTCAGGACAGGCGGAGGGAATTAAAAGAGTCAAGGAATCGCGGCAAGATGCCGCTCCTACGGAATATGAAGGCGACTTAACCCTTCCCGCACAAGGTGCATTCGTCCATCATCCCGACCTCGCCCCTGAGCTTCCCGTCCTTCCCTAAGGAGAGTTTGCAGCACTCGATGAACATCTCCTTTATCATCTCCCGCCCCCTCTGAATCCTTGACTTGAGTCCCGAGTACGAGATGTCCATCTCTTCCGCGATCTCCTTCTGGCTCTTCCCCTCCACGTCGCTCATCACGAGGGGCTCCCTGTATTTCTCCGGCAGCCTCTCTATGAACGCTCCGAGACATTTTTCTATCCCCGAAAGCGGGTCGTCTACGCCGCCCGTTTCCGGGACAGTCGTATCTTCATCGAACTCCTTGTCCGGGAGCCGTTTCTTTCTGTAGTAATCGTTGAGCGTGTTCTCCGTTATCCTGTATAGCCACGAGGAGAGCTTCTTACTCTCGCGGAGGTGCGACAGGTGGGCGTGGATCTTCATGAATATGTCCTGCATGAGGTCCTCTGCGTCTGCCTTGTTGCGCAGCTTTCTCAGGAGATGTGACCTTATCCTCCCCGAAAATTCCTCCCATATCTGAGCGCTTTCTCGTGTGTTATCCATAATAGTTGAATTGGGTAACAATCCCCCCCATCCTTCTCATATGTATGGCGCTTCGTATATCAGTACCTGATTTGCTACAACGACAGCGCGTCCTGCTTCTCACTTGCTCGAAGCAGTTCCCCCCATCGTGGGGGGAAGGAACCGTAAGGGACGGACGCATACCTTATATTATATGCCATCTGAAAGGCATGCGCCTGCGGTCTAATTCCAATGAGGATCAGCCGCACTCGCATCCGGTGCATGTGCATTCGAATACGACCTTGCAGCACGTATTTTCTCCGCACCTGCATTCAACTTTCTCGGTATCCTCTTTCTTTACTTCCTTCTCAGCCATGTCGGGCCTCCTTTTTGTATTTTCTACCATTATAGACGGGGAGGGGTGCGAAAAGACGCAAAATCAATAAAATTTGCCGTGTTCCTGCCCTCTTACGTCTTTACTCCTACGCGCTACGGTTATACTAATTCCGGGAGGCCGTACATGGCAGAAACGGAGTTAAAGAAAGAATATGCGCTCAGCGACACCGAGAACGAGAAGAAGAGGCTCGAGCAGCAGTCGCGCATAATCATCCAGACGACCAGGCGTATATTCGACCTTGCGGGGATCGCGCGCGGGATGAGGGTGCTCGAGCTCGGCACCGGTGCGGGGGACGTGGCGCTCCTGCTCGCGGAGATGGTGGGGCCCGTAGGGGAGGTCGTGAGCATAGAGAGGAACCCCGAGATACTGGAGACCGCAAAAAAGCGCGCCGAGCGGGGAGGATACAAGAACATCAGATTCATCAGCGGCGACGTGAGCGCGGCCGAGCCCGAGGGCGTGTTCGACGCTCTTGCCGGGCGCGCCGTGCTTATGTACGTGCCCGGGCCTGCCGGGGTGCTCAAGTCGCTGCTCCGTCACGTGAGGCCCGGGGGCGTGGTCGTCTTTCAGGAGGTGGATTTCACCATACGTCCCGTGGCAATACCGCCGCTGCCGCTCTTCATGAAGTGCTGGGACCTGCTCTACGCTGCTATGGAAAAGTCCGGGACGGAGATGCAGATGGGGTTCAAGCTCCTTCCGGTGTTCAAGGAGGCGGGGCTGCCCGAGCCTGCGATGCACATGGACGCCTTCGTGGGCGGGCCGGGGTCTGCCGGACTCGACTGGTTCGTGAGCACGATAAAGAGCCTCGTGCCCATGATGGAGAAGCTGGGCGTGGCGACCGCAGGCGAGGTCGGAATCGATACGCTAAAGGAGAGGCTCATAGCCGAGGCCGCCGGGAGCGGTACCTCCGACTGGCTCGGGATGTCGAACACGTGGATAAGCGCGTGGACGAGGAAGCCATGAATCATTGAAGAAAATTACGCACGCGGTGATGGAGCTCCGGCGCTGATATAAAAAAACTGGCAATTCCGCCGATCATGAGATAGACTTTAAATACAAAAAAGCAGGAGGTAGGCAACATGAAAAAGGTACTGTTTGCGTTGACTATTACACTGGGGATCGCGCTCGGCGGGATCGTATTGACGACTTCAAACGTGCTCGCCTGCGGCGGAAAGGACAAGGGCACGACGTCCGAGCAGCCGACGGATTCGGGTGATTCGACCCAGTCCTGAGCCCTGTCTGACCGGAAGAAATAATCAAATATGCAGAATACCCCGGAGCGCCCTCGCGGGCGTTCCGGGTTTTTTTGTTTATGATGGCGGCTAACCGAAATTTTCTCCGGGCGGCGGTTGAGGCTCCCCCGGCCTTGAAACGGGGCCCGGAATTCGGGATAATAACCTGTCTGTTCTGAAATTAATCCAATAGCGGGGCGTACTCAAATGAGCGAATATCCGAAAATCGCCGAAGGCATAGACATAAACGAGGTCGAAGACGGCTACGTCATCTACCAGAGCGAGAAGGACAAGGTGCACTATCTCAACAAGACCGCGGTGCTCGTGCTCGAAGCATGCACGGGGAAAAATTCTGCGGCGGACATCACCGCGATCGTGAGGGAGGCGTATCAGCTCACGGAGGACCCGGAAAAGGAAGTCGCCGACTGCCTCGACACTCTAATTCAGGAAGGGCTCGTTAAATAATTTACGAACGCGGATACACGCTCCTAGACACCGCATTCACCATACGTACGGACGGCGAGGAGGCGGCGCGGCTTCTTGATTTCGTAGTGCACGAAGCCGAGCAGGACTTTCCCGTCACGAAAGAGTCGGTGTACGATTTGAACCTCAGGGACGGCGGGTGTGAAATCCTGAAAAACGGCGAGCTCGCGCATTCCTCGGACGACATCCACAAGTCGATATTCAACCTCCAGTGGCTCATGCACAAGGAGGCTCTCGCCGGGATAACGGACCGTATCCGCATTCACGCAGGCTGCGGGGAATGGGAGGGGAAGAGGTTCCTCGTCGTCGGGGACAAGGGGGCGGGGAAGACCACTCTCATGGTCACTCTGCTGCTGGCTGGTTTCCGCGTGGTAGGGGACGAGCTCGCGCTCGTCAGGGACGGGAAGGCCTTGCCGTTCCCTCGGCGGTTCAACATAAAGGAAGAGAGCACGCGCCTCCTCACGCAGCTGAAACCGCTCTTCGAGACGCTCCCCTACAACATGACCTACTATAACCACAGGATGTATTCCCTCTCCCCTCACGACGTCGGCCGCGAATGGAAGATCGACGAGGGCGAGGTGCGCGCCGTATTCTATCTCGTGCCCAACCACGGCGGGGAAACGCGCATCGAGGAGTGCCCGAAGTACATGATGGTGAACAGGGTCATGCCGATGAGCTTCCTCTCGGAGGAGGACGACCACATGAAGATCGGGCACTTATGCAGGATGATAGACAACGCCGAGTGCTATACCATTTATATAGGCGGCCTGGAAGGCGCGGTCTCCGGTTTACAGGAAAAAATGTCCGTGATATAATGGGGATAAGAGGTTATCAAAATAGCGGGTGGGCGCACGATGAGCGACAAAAAATTTCTGGACGGTATTAACCCCGAAAGGCGGGAGTTCCTGGAAAAAGTAACCAAAGGAGCTTTCATCATCCCGACCGTGATCTCCGTGATGATGCTTGACCAGAAGCTCAACCTCACGACTGCCAACGCACAGAGCAACGACTTTGCTCCAGGTCCTTGTTTGTCTTTCGAGACTCTGATTTCTACACCGCTCGGCAAATTGCCGGTATTCACACTAAAACCCGGAATGCTCGTATATACGCTTGATGCGGACGGCGTCAGGACGGCAATGCCGCTCGAGCTCGTATCGAAGGCATTGGTTCCCGCAAGCCATACGCTTTGCCGCCTTGTCCTCGACGACGGCAGGGAAGTGCGCGTGTCGGCCGGGCATCCTACCGCTGACAAAAGGAAAATCGGCGATCTCGTTCCCGGGGATATCATCGACGGCTCGGTCGTCATATCTGCCGAAAAGGTCCTTTACTCTGCTGGCTTCACGTACGACCTGCTCCCTTCCGGGGATACGGGCTATTACTGGGCCGACGGCGTCCTTATGGCAAGCACACTTTCGCCAGGCTTCGGATTCATCGTCCGGAGGCCCGGTCGGCGGGAAGAGCCGCGCGTTTCCGCCTGAGCGCGATACCGGCGCATCCGAATATTCAATTATCCATTGCCCGGCCGCAGCGGCATTACGGATTTCTCCGTATGCACGCCCGGTCTTCCGTAATGATTTTATAAATTATAGTTTCGGACGGTTTATGTGTCCCGCCTCTCCGGTTATTATTAAGCGGAGGTGAAGCGGACTTGAGCGATATTGTCTTTTCAGCATCCATGATAGTCAGGAACGAGGAGAAATTCCTCGAAGGCTGCCTCGAATCCATAAAGGACGTCGTCGACGAAATAGTCGTAGTCGACACCGGGTCGAAGGACGCCACGAAGGAGATCGCCGCCCGGTTCGGGGCCAGGCTGTTCGATTTCCCCTGGACGGGCGATTTCTCCGCCGCCCGCAACTACGCGCTTGACCGCTGCCGGGGCGAATGGATCCTATACATAGACGCCGACGAGAGGCTCGGGCCCGTGAGCAGGGATGAGGTCAGGCGGCTGCTGTCGGACAAGCAGAAAGTCGTCTACACGGTCAGGTTCCACCCGATAGGCGGCTACACCGCCTACAAGGAATACCGCATATTCAGGAACGACCCACGGATACGTTTCCAGGGCGTGATACACGAGTCGATGCTTTCCTCCGTCATGGCGATGGGTTACGAAGAAGGGCTTGGAATAGGCGAGAGCCCGCTCGCGATCCACCATACGGGTTACGACGGCGACCTCATGCACAAGCACAGGCGGAACCTCTCCATGCTCGTGAAGCAGATCGAGCGGGAGCCCCGGAGGATGTACCTCAGGTGGCAGCTCGGGGTCGCTCAAAAAGGGCTCGGCGACAGGGATGCGGCCGAAAAGACGTGGATGGAAGCCATAGAGATGACGCGCGGCAAGGAAGCCGTCACCCACGAGGACAGCCACGCCTACTATGAAATGATATGTCTCATTAACGAGAGAGGTGGAGACCCCTCGTGCATTCTCGACGAGGCCCTGACGCTATTCCCCGATAATTATCTCCTGATCTGGACGAAGGCGGTCAAGCTTGCGCAGGGAGGGCGATTCGATGAAGCCGTTCCGCTTTTCGAAAAGCTCGTCTCGGTCGACCCCGACGCGCTCGTCGACGGTCCACTTTCTTACAACACAGCCATATTCAGGGAGCTTTCGTACGAGCCTTTAGCGGCCTGCTTTTTCAAGCTCGGCAGGTACGGCGAGAGCGAAAGGTACTACGCGCTCGCTTCGGGATGCGACCCGGACAACCTCGAATACCGGACGAAGCTCAAGTTCCTGCGCGCGCTGCTCGAAAAATCCCGGACCCGACATGGATGACAAGCCTCTCATATCATGCCTCTGCATCACGCGCGGAAGGACGAAGCTCCTCGAAAGGGCGGTTCAGTCCTTCAGGGATCAGACATATCCCAACAAAGAGCTCCTGCTCCTCTACCAGACCGACGACGAAGAGACGGCGGAATACGTGCGATCGATGGAAGACAATAATCTCATGCTGGTCGAGGTGCCCTCTTCCGAAAAATTTAATCTGGGGAGATTTAGAAACCGCTCCATTAGCGAGTGCCGCGGGGATTATTTCTGCCAGTGGGACGACGACGACTGGTCTCACCGCGACAGGCTTTCTTTCCAGATGGACGTCATCGAATCGAGCGGGTTGCCGGCATGCCTCCTGTTTCACTGGCTTATGTACGACGAGCGAACGGGTAAATCGTATCTGTCCAACAGGAGACCGTGGGAGGGGTCGCTTCTCTGTAAGAAATCGATACTCGGCGACGATCTGAGATACGAGGAAGTAGTGAAGCATGAGGATACGTATCTGGTTACCGAGCTCTTCAAGCGGAGCCTTGTTTTCCCTGTGATGATGCCCAAGCTCTACATATACGTTTATCACGGTGACAACTTATGCACGAGAGAGCATTGGGAGAAAATATTCAGGGCTTCAACGGAACTCTCCGCCGACTCTACATCGATAATCAAAGGCATACTCGATGGAAAATATACGGGGGAGGAGGCGTCGCGCCTGCTGGACGGAATCGAGAAATAAGACAGCCAAGACATTTTGAGAACATGGCCATACCAAGAATAATTCACCAGACGTTCAGGAGCGGCGATATACCCGGTAAATTCGGCCGGTTCAGGGAGCACCTTATATCCCTGCACCCCGGATGGGAGTATAAATTCTACGACGACGAGGCGTGCAGGGGCGCGGTCGAAAAATTCTTCCCCGCGTTCCTGCCCGTATACGACCGGGCGTCCGTGATACAGAAGAGCGATATCTTCCGCGTCATAGTCGTTTACGGGGAGGGCGGATTTTACCTCGATATGGACATGGAGTGCCTTAACCCGCTTGATCCGCTGTGCGAATTCAGGTGCGTTTTCGGTGAGGAGTCTACTCTTTCCGGGGAATACGCCCTCAGGCTCGGGCACAGGGACAGGCTCCGTGTCGCGAACTATATGTTCGGCAGCGAGCCCGGCCACCCTTTCCTGCTCCGCATACTGAGGAAGATGGCCGGGGAGTCACGCCGCGACATACTCGCGGAGAACGACGTCCTCGAATCGACGGGTCCCGGGCTCGTCACCACTGTATATCACGACTGGAAGGATAAGCTAAGGGACGTGGTGCTGCTGCGCAACCTGGACCGCGCGTGCCCGGTGACGGGACACGTCGCCTGTCATTTCGGATACTACGCCAGACACCACCACATGGCGTCCTGGAGGTGGGAGCATAAAAACGGCTCGCCCCAGTATGCCGACGCTATAAGGGTGAAACCGGCTGAAGCCGACGTCGAGCGATTATTCCGGTATATAGATTCTAAACTCAATGGAGCGCAAGTATCCGATGATATATATGTGCTGCGGACGTATGACGACAAGGCTTACGACGGCTTGACTAATGTATTCAGCCGTTCCAGTCCTGTCGGGATCGTGGTAAAGGACACTAAGAGTCTATCCGGCAAGAAGGTATTGGTCTGCGGCGTCCCGCACTGCTACGTCTACAGGCTTTCCAGGCAGAATGTTAATGTCGCGTATACGACGTTTGAGTCAAATGCAATCCCCAGTTTCTGGGTCGAATCGCTTAATGCCGACTACGCCCGATGCATAGTCCCACACGAATATATAAAGGAGGTATTCATCGCATCGGGGGTGCGGATACCTGTCACGGTCATACAGCAGGGTTTTACGAGGTACCGGAGGAATGTCCGAATCAAACCGCAGAGCGGTGTCTTCCGTATTGGGTTCCTCGGCGTGCCCTATAACAGGAAAAATTTATTTAAAGTATATCAGGCGTGTGTGAATCTCCTTGGATCGATACCGGGGCTCAGGCTCGTTGTTCATTCCGCGTTAAAGTATTCCGGTATATACACACCGGAAGTCTACCTCATGGAGAATTCCCCCTTCGTCGAGTGGACATGGGGCGCAAAGGACGAGGAATGGACTTCGGAATGGCTCAGCCGGCTCTCCTGTTACATCTTCCCTTCGAGCGGGGAGGGATGGTCGTTCACGCCCCGCGAGAGCCTTTATCTCGGCATACCGACGTTATTGTCCGATATACCCGTGCATAAGGAGATTATCGAGTCCGGATTCTGCAGGGCCATACCCGTGAGCGGAAAGGAGGAGGCGAAATACGAAGGGAACACCTACGGCCAGTGGGACAGGGTCAGCGTGAACGATATCGAGGAAGCGATATGGGACGTATACCGGAATTACGGGAGCTACCTCATACGCGCCTTGCAAGGGGGCAGGTGGATAGAGAATAAATGGACGAACGAGAGCTCTCAGCAGATGCTTCTCGAATTCATGCGCTCCCTCTAAGCGGCCGATAACAGCAGGAAAATATAATCCGCTTAACTAGTCCGGAATTGTACGAATATTGCTTGTTTATTAATCCAAAATATGATATATTTTCGGAAAACCTGACTATGGAGGATGGTCCATGAGCGAAAAGAAAATATTCGACGGCGTCAACCCCGAAAGGCGCGAGTTCCTCGAAAAAGTGACCAAAGGCGCGTTCATCATCCCTACGGTGATCTCCGTGATGATGCTCAACCAGAGGCTCAACCTCACGACGGCCAACGCCCAGAGCAACGACGGCGGCGTAGGCGGGGGATAGAGTCCTGTTCCATCCGTGTGTTTTACGTTATAGCTGCTAATGCATATGATTGATATTTAATACTGGAGTTGAAGGAGAATCACGCATGGACGATAAGAAATTCCTAGACGGCGTTAACCCCGAAAGGCGCGAGTTCCTCGAAAAAGTGACCAAGGGCGCGTTCATCATCCCGACAGTGATTTCCGTGATGATGCTCAACCAGAAACTCAACCTCACGACGGCCAACGCCCAGAGCAATATGACTGTTCCGTAAACGGCGCTGCCGGGGCTAAAAGTTGTATCTGCTATTACCCCAGCTGCCCGCGCGCTGTAATTCGAATCTCAGAAAGGAGGGTGTCCGATGAGCCAGAAGAAATACCTAGACGGCGTCAACCCCGAGAGACGCGAGTTCCTCGAAAAAGTGACCAAGGGCGCGTTCATCATCCCTACGGTGATCTCCGTGATGATGCTCAACCAGAGGCTAAACCTCACGACGGCCAACGCCCAGAGCAACGATACCTGATCCCGGTCATTGTTATCCTTTTGCGCTCAAGCGCTAACCTGTAAACCGGGAATACCGGACGAAGCCGAGGTTCGTATCCGCGCTCCTCAAGAAACCCTTAACCGTCGGCCGGTATGACCTTGTCTTATTGACCCCACGCATTAATTTGTAATGGATGCGTCAAAGGTTGCAATCCGGCGCCATTTTATATATCATAGAGCATAGAGTCAATTCCCCAATGAGGTTAAAACGATGGACGAGAGCAAGAAGTCTTCTAAAAGATACCTCGATGATATGAACCCCGAAAGGCGTGAGTTCTTGGAGAAACTCACGAAAGGCGCGTTCGTCATCCCGACCGTGCTGTCCGTTATGATGCTTAACCAGAAGCTCAACCTGAATACCGCGAACGCGCAGAGCCAAGATCTAACGAGTCCGCCTTAATAGTTTTGTACTTTTACCGAGGCTTTAATTGCACCCTCTCAAGTGCCAAAGTGCACTCGTGAGGTGTAGGTCTTTACCCCGCAATGTTCTTCCCAATGCTAATCAAAACCGCAGGGCAGGCAAAAACTCCTTATACATGAGAGAAGCCGCCCGGTCACCCCTGGGTATCCCACCGAATCCATCCCGCCCGTCCTCTTTTTAATCAGTCCCTACCGGTTATAATTATTTTCCGGGTTAAGCACAATTGAGCAATTTATTCCTTTCAGCCGCCATGATAGTGCGAAACGAGGAGCGTTTCGTCGAAGACTGCCTGAAATCGCTCAAAGGCGTTGCGGATGAAATAGTCGTAGTCGATACGGGATCGACCGACAGGACTAAGGAGATCGCTGCCGGTTACGGCGCCAGGGTATTCGATTTCCCGTGGATAGACGACTTCTCGGCCGCACGGAACGAATCGCTCGAACATTGCCGCGGGGAATGGATAATCTACATCGACGCCGACGAAAGGCTCGGTCCAATCGATAAAGAAGCGGTCAGGGCCGACCTCTCGCGTCCGGGGTTCGCAGCGTTTACCGTGAAATACCGTCCAATTTCGTGGTTCACTACATTCAGGGAATACAGGATATTCAGGAACGACCCCAGGATAAGGTTTGAAGGGATAATTCACGAGACCGTGGTCCCGTCTGTTATGAAGGTCTGCGAGGAGGACGGGCTTGCGATAGGGGACTCGGTCTTGGTAGTAGACCACATAGGCTACGACGGCGATCTGGGACGCAAGCACAGGCGGAATCTGCCGCTGCTCCAGAGGCATGTCGCTAACCTCCCGGAAAACATATTCCTGAGATACAGGCTGGGGGCGGTGCTCAAGGGGTTAGGCGATACCGAAGGGGCGGAGAGGGAATGGCGGAGGGCGATCGAGACCGTCCGCCGTAGCGATAATCTCATACCCAGGGACAGCATGTCGTATTACGACCTGATACGTCTCCTCCTCGATAAGGGTGAGGACGTTACCCCGCTCCTTGAAGAGGCCGAGGCGCTTTTCCCGGACAATTACCTGATAATGTGGGCAAAGGGGATGGTGCTCATGCACGGGGGGAGGTTTGATGAGGCGGTCTCTATCTTCGGTCGGCTCACGTCCATCGACCCGGATAAACTCGACCCCGGCAGGATCTCGTACGACAGGAGGATATTCAGCGAGTTCTCGTACGAGCCCATGGGGACTTGCTTTTTCAAGCTGGGCAGGCTTGCCGAGAGCGAGCGCTGTTATTCCCTTGCTCTGGAGCGCGACCCTGCAAACCTGGAATATCGGACGAAGCACAGGCTCGTATCCGCGCTGCTCGGGAAAAAAACCGGATAGCCGGCTTGACCGGATTTCCTTATGAATCCGGAATTGCTGATAATTCAGTTGCAATCAGGCGAAGTTTTATTTATCATTGTATCCAACAAATTCCTAAAGAGGCTCAACTGATGGACAAGAATAAGAAGTCTTCAAAAAGATTCTTCGACGATATAAGTCCCGACAGGCGCGATTTCCTGGAAAAGCTGACCAAGGGCGCGTTCATCATCCCGACGGTCATATCCGTGATGATGCTAAACCAGAAGCTCAATATATCGACCGCGAACGCGCAGAGTACGGATGGGATGTCTCCGACCTCGAATTAATGTATTTCAATTGTTTGCGGCGACGGCTGCATAGAATACTAATTCGAGTAAAAACATTGTGTGAGGAGCTGAAAGATGAGCAACAAAAAATTCCTCGACGATATAAATCCCGACAGGCGCGAGTTCATAGAGAAGATTACCAAAGGCGCATTTCTGATACCCACTGTGCTGTCGGTAATGATGCTAAATCAGAAGCTCAATATATCGACCGCGAACGCGCAGAGTACGGATGAGATGTCTCCAACTTCGAATTAACGTATTTCGAAGGTTTATTGCAACGGTTTCAATAGAATACCAATTCGAGTAAAAACATTGTGTGAGGAGCTGAAAGATGAGCGACAAAAAATTCCTCGACGATATAAATCCCGACAGGCGCGAGTTCCTGGAAAAGGTGACCAAGGGCGCGTTCGTCGTCCCGGCCGTCATATCCGTGATGATGCTCGACCAGAAGCTCAACCTCACGACTGCCAACGCCCAGAGCAACGACGCCGTAACTCCTGGCTGATTTTTCATCCGCGTTTCTGGCAGCTGGATTAACTGCTTTCTGTCGGACCTTTCCGTCCGGCATATCGTTCGTTTTATCTCACAAAACTGCGTAATTCCCGATCTATACATCTCACTCGAAATATTCAAGCTTGTTACTGCCTCCCGTATTGGAGATAATAATCACAATACGAGTATGCGCGGTGTAATCCCCTCATGAAAAAAGGGAAAGGCTACGGAGGGTGCTGGCCCACACCGGAGCAGGAGCTCCTTCTCAGGGCCTCCCTGCTCGATGGCTCTGGGGCTGTAGGCGCTTTCCGTGAGTGGAAGGCCACGTCCGACATCGATACCGTGGACCCCGGCTCCTACAGGCTCTTCCCTCTTTTGTACAAGAATCTCTTATCGCACGGTGTAGACGACCCGCTCATGAACATTTTCAGGTGGGTCTATGAGAGGACGCTCTCCAACAACGGTACGCTCTACGAAAGGCTCGCGGGACTGCTCTCCGAATTCAACGCCCGCGGGATGCCGGCCGTTCTCGTCAAAGGCTCCGCTCTCGCGCTCCTGTATTACGGCGACCCCGGCCTCCGCCCGATGATGGACGCCGACATCCTCGTGCCCGCCCGGAGGGTGCGCGAGGCGATAGATATGATCACGGCCCTCGGGTGGCGGTCGTCCGTAACCCCGCTCAAGGGCATTTCCGATGCGAGGCTCCTCTCGAGGCTCGGATGGACTCCGGGGGAAAGGGACGTCAGGGATTACACGGAGGAATACTTCTCGGTCAGGCACGGGCAGGACTTCACGAACCCCGCGCGGTTCACGATTGACCTCCACTGGCACCTCCTCCACGGGTACAACCGTCCCGACGCCGACGACCTTTTCTGGAAAGGGGCGCGGAATATCAGCGTGGAAGGAGTTCCGGCGCTCGCGCTCGACCCCGCCGACCAGCTTCTCCAGGTATGCTCGCACGGGGTCGCGTGGAACACCGTGCCGCCGATAAGGTGGGTGGCCGACGCGGCTGCGATTATTCGTAAAGAAGGGGAGGGGCTCGACTGGGAGAGGCTCATTCACGCAGCGGTGAGGCACGGAAAGGTCCTCCCCGTGAGGGAAGCGCTCGGTTATCTCGGCCGCTTCCTCGATAAGCCCCTGCCGGACGTCGTCCTCGGGGAGCTCGGCTCCCTGCCCGTATCCGGGGCCGGGCGTTTCGAATACCTCGTGAGGACGAGGCCCCCGGGAGTGCTCGACGGGCTGGTCGAGCTCAGGTTCCTCTGGAGGGCCTATTCGAGCGAGAACGGCGGTAAGAATATATTTGCGAGGATTTACGGATTCCCCGAATTCCTGGAGCACGTTTTCGGCATGGGGAGCGCCTGGCACCTCGTCCTCTATTCAGGGTATGAATTGGTGCGCCGAACGGGGAAGATTATCGGCTCTGCTGCGGAGAGGGTCCTGGGAAAGCGCGCGTCTGACTGAACCGAGCTATACATACCGATCAAGAGTAATCCCGCCGCCATTCTAACAATGATTCCTTCCCCCTTGAGGGACGGTTCTGAGCGTGCGCAGGAACCGGTCGGACTTACAACGAAACTTATGTAGCTAATCAGCTTCAGGCTCAATGCCGCTTAAACCAAATCAAGCGAAGGATGGGGGTGTACCTAATTCAATAAATCAAATAACAGCTGTTCATCCCTGCTAGTCGATGACGGCAAGCCTACTTCGCGTTCCATCCGCCGTCGATCGATATCATGTTCCCGGTCATGAACCCCACGTTGTCGTCGCAGAGAAAGAGCACCGTGCGGGCGACTTCGTCGGGCTTGCCGAACCTACCTATCGGGTGGAGGGACAGGAGGAAGCTCTCCGCAGCCTGCCTGTCGTCGACCTTACCCAGAAACTCGTCCACCACCATCGGCGTTTCTATCGTCCCCGGGCACACCGCGTTCACCTTTATCCCCTTGTCGGCATACTCGAGCGCCATGGTCTTCGTCAGGTTGGTAACAGCCCCCTTGGACGCCGTATATGCGGCGAGTCCCGGGAACCCGTTCAGTCCGCCTACGGAGGAGTTATTCACTATTGAGCCGCCACCGTTCTCTAACATATTCGGTATAGCGTATTTGGACATGAAGTACGTCCCCTTCACGTTCGTATCGAATATCTTTTCCCAGGTCTCCGTATCCGTCTCGTGAGTCGTGCCCGGATAGAGCACTCCCGCGTTGTTGAACAGTATGTCTACGCTTCCGTATTTTCCGACCGTGTAATCGACCGCAGCCTTGCAGTCGTCCTCGTTCGATACGTCGCATACGACGTAGTCTATCGCGAGCCCTTCTCTCCTGGCCTCTTCCGCGGTCTCTTTTAACTTCGCTTCTCTCCTTCCCGTGATGACTACGTTTGCGCCCTCACGCGCGAAGAGGAGCGCGGTTTCCTTTCCTATGCCGGTCCCTCCGCCGGTGATGAGTGCGGTTTTATTTGCGAGCTTCATGGCGTCACTCTCCTTGATTTTTTTGTTATAAAGGATTAGATGAAGTGCTGTGGAATTGGATGCAGGGATTTTTCCGGTTGCCGAAATGTCTTGAAATTAGCCGTCCGGGATCGGCGCACGCAAGCAAGATTGTACGTGACGGCTCACGTGAGCTTGTATACGTGCTCGGGCTTGATCTTGAATATGATCCGCTTCTCGTCCTTCCGCGTGCGCGGGTACGCGTCGAGATTGAGATATTTCTTCGCCATCCTGTTTATGTGCTCCTCGGCTCCTTCACGAGTCACCCCCTCCACTCTCCCCCTTATCATGACCTGCCTGTAAGGGTTTCCCGCATCCGATATGGTTACGGCGACGCGGGGGTCCCTTCTCATGTTGTCGGCTTTCACGCGCCCCTCTGCGGTGTTGATGAGTATATGCTCCCCGTCCGAATCCACCCACGTGACGCTCACCTGAGGCGACCCGTCCGGCATGAGAGTGGCGAGGGACGCAAAATTCTTCCCATCCGTAGATAGCTTGTAAACGAATTCGTCGATCTTCATCGTGACACTCCTTTTCTATTTCTCTTTATCTCCCCTTTTATTTAGCGCACCAGCCGCCGTCTATGGTGAGCATCTGGCCCGTGATGAACCCCGCCTTCTCCCCCGCAAGGAAAAGCACGGCGTGCGCGACCTCGCTCGCTTTGGCGAGACGCCCCATGGGATGAAGCGACCTCATGAACCTCATGCCCTCCTCCTCGCCGACCCTCTTCAGATAACCCTCCGTAACGAGCGGCGTCATAGTCGTGCCGGGACAAACGGCGTTCACCGTGATCCCCTTGTCCGCGTACTCAAGCGCCATGCTCTTCGTTAGCTGCACGAGGGCGCCCTTCGACGCCGTGTAAGCGGCCAGGGCCGGGAACCCTTTCATACCCACGATCGATGCGTTGTTCACTATGCGTCCCTCCCTCCTCCCGAGCATGTGCGCGAGCGCGAATTTGCTCATGAGCCATGCGCCCCTCACGTTAATGTCGAACGTCTTCTCCCATACGTGGGCGGGAGTCTCGTGCGTCGTACCCGGATAAAGCACGCCCGCGTTATTAAACAGCACGTCCACCTTCCCGAACTTGACCGCAGCGTAATCGACAGCCGCCCTGCAGTCCTCTTCCCTGGATACGTCGGACGTTATGTAGTCTATATCCAGTCCCTTCCCCGCAGCCTCGGATTTCGCCTCCCTCAGCTTTTCCTCCCTCCTGCCCGTAATGAGGACGTCCGCCCCTTCCTCCGCGAACAGCAGCGCCGTTTCCTTTCCTATCCCCGTTCCGCCCCCCGTGACAATAACGCTCTTTCCTTTAAATCTCATTTATCTCTGATTATCTATGTTTATCATCATTTATATACAGTCATATGCATATGCAATATAATATCTCATTTTTTGGGATAGTTGCATAAATTTTTACGGTTCCGGAATATATACGGTCATGAACTGCGTACCGGTTTGAAAAGCGTGCCGGTTCATGGTGGAGGTTTCAATCCGTATCCGGCTGCGGGACGCCCCGCCTCTTCCACTCCCCCGTCAGCACAGTCTTTCTCTTCCCGCACCCGTCGCCGAGCGGGATGAACGAGAGGACGTCGTGCTTTACGAGGAACCTGTACCTGCCCGCGCCTCCGCACGAGGGGTCCTCGAACGTTATATCCCGTCCTGAAATCTTGTATTTACCCGCCGACCTCTCGTGTCCCCTGACTTCTCCGTTAAAGGTGAATTCGAATGTATAACCCGGCCCGAAGGTTAGCGAGCCCTCGAACGAGCCTTCTTCGCTCATTATGTGCCTTTCCCATGTCCCGCCGATTTGAGACCCTATATCCGCGGAATCCCCGCAGCTGAAAGCGGCAAGCGCAAGCAGAAATACCGCAAGCGCGGACGATACCCCTCGTTTCCTCGTGCCCACGTATAAAGTCTAACAGCAAAACGCAGGCTCCGAACCCCCGGTAAATTATAAGCCCGCCGGTCCTCATTCGTGTACCAGCCATAATATCATGTGTCGCGGTCTTGTGAAAAATTGTTGTTTATTAATGTTTTTTGTTTATCTTTTTATCATAAATCCGGCTCCGTGCGGACCGGAGGTAAATAAAAGTAAAGGAGGGCGTTATGAGCGTAATCAACAATATCAAAAAAGGCGCTACCCTGGCAGGTATCGCTTCTGCGTTATTTATGGTCGGAGTCAGCGCGAGCGCTGACGTCCCGGCGCAGCCGGCGTCGTGGGAGAAATGCGCGGGTATAGCGAAAGCGGGTAAGAACGACTGCGGCTCTCTCGACGGCAAGCACGACTGCGCGGGCAAAGCGGCGTCGGACTCGAGCCCGAACGAATGGGTTTATGTCCCGGCGGGCACATGTGAAAAAATCACCGGCGGCAAAGTCGCAGGCACTGAGCCCGCGAAATAACGGCCAGGCAATGCTCGAAACGAACGGAAGCTCGCGCGCTGGTAATCTCAGGGCGGGCATAGGTCTCCGCGAGCCTCATTTGAGGCGGATCATGGAGGACAAGCCCGGCATAGACTGGCTCGAGATAATCGCGGACAACATCATCGATGCGGACGAGACGACGCTTTCGAGGCTGGATGAGCTGAGGCGCGACTACGCGCTTAGCCTCCACAGCGTAGGCACCTCGATCGGGTCCGTGGACCCGCTCAACTTCGATTACCTGAAGAGCCTGAAAAGGCTCATAGACAGGCTCGACCCGTTTTCCGTCTCCGAGCACCTATGCTGGTCGGGCGCGCACGGGGTACATCTCCACGACCTGTTCCCCCTCCCGATGACCGAAGAGACCGTAAGGCACGTAGCCGGACGCATAGAGCGGATACAGGATTTCTTCGGGCGGAGGATATTGATCGAGAACGTTTCGGCTTATACCGAGTTCGAAGAGTCCGAGATGAGCGAGCCCGAGTTCATCACGCGCATTGCGAGGACGAGCGGGAGCGGCATCCTGCTCGACGTCAACAACATCTTCATCAACTCCTATAATTTCGGCCTCGACGCATTGGAATACGTGGAAAATATCCCCGGCGATCTCGTGGGCGAGATCCACCTCGGCGGCGGAGAGCAGAGGGACGGCTATATACTGGACGCCCATAACTCGAGGATATGGGACGAGGTGTGGGACCTTTACGGGCGCGCAGTCTCACGCTTAGGCGCGGTGCCGACTCTGATAGAGTGGGACAACGACATCCCCGGCCTCGAAGTGCTGCTCGACGAAGCGGATAAGGCGAATAGAATCATCGAGTCGATATGCGGGACCTAGCTGGCATACAAAAGGAATTTTTAGACAGTATCCTGGGCGGCGATACCGGGACTGCGGGGCCGCACACGCCGTCCGGCTCTTCCGGAGGCGGAAAGTTTTCTGCCGCGCCCTACAGGGACCTCGTCGCAACCAACCACCTGAACGCGCTTAAGGACGTATACCCCGTTTGCCTGAGGCTCCTGGGGGAGGGCTATTTCTCGTTCCTGGCCTGGAATTATTTGAAGGACAGGCCGACGAACGACCCCGATCTCAACCGCTACGGCCACGATTTTCCGGATTTCCTGGAGCACGAAGCCCGGGTGCGGGACGAGCTTAAAGGTCTCGGCTACCTGCCCCAAGTCTCGCGGTTCGAATGGGGCCTGTATGCGGCGTCCCGTAAAGGTGCGGCCGCCGTCCCGCTCGAGGAAATGGTTTCCAAACTGACGAACTTCGGAGACAGGGACACGGTCTTCTTCCGCCTGAACCCGTCCCTCTCCCTTATGGAATTCGGCTGCCCCGTCGTACGTATCTGGGAAGAGAACCGCCGCGAGGAAGTCGGCGGGATCGCGCTCGATGAAGCAAGGGAGTATGTCGTCGTATGGAACGGTAACGGGGACGTTCTTTATAAAACCGTGGATGACGATGCTTACGGATTGCTGAGGCGCATTCGGGAGGGCGTGTCGTTCTGCGAGCTGAACAGAATTTACAAGGACCGGGAGCAGGAGCTCGAACGCCTCATCGCGCTGTCGATATCAAGCGGCTGGATTGTGGATGTCGAGGACGCGGTCCGGTAAAGGCAGCCCTTCAGTTCTCATTTGCGAAAGACGAAAATAAAAAGAGAGATCGCCACGGCTACCTTGCAGCCTCGCGAAGACAAAGAATGGTGTCATTGCGAGGACGATTCCGAGCGAGTAAGGAATCGGTCACTTTAGGCAAATTGCGAAGAAGTGACTGTTCTTAGCTGAACGCTAACTGCAAAACGATTCAAAGCGACCGCGGCAATCCCGTATTTTCATTCCCTCATTATAATCCTTCTACGGCACAGTCGTAATCCTTCCCTCTCCGCCTTCGGGATACTGCGCAGCCGAAATTACTCCGCCGAGTCCGCCCTGGGCTACAGGATCGACAATATAGTTGAACAAAGCCTTCTGATATACGACGCCCAATGTGGTAAATGGCGCTCCCCTGAAAGGATACATGTCCCCGCCCCTCGCGGAGAAGTCGATAGTAGCTATGTCTATCGGACCGCCCGGCTGTACGACTCCGCCTGTAACAATCACCGTGCCGTCGTCGAGCACGATTTCTTTCACCTTCGTTCCCGGGGTTACGACGTTCAGGTCAGCATCCAGCACCTGCGCCGTGCCCGCGGGGTCGTAGACCATGGAGAACCCAGCGATCTGCGCGAAGCGTCCGTCCGCGACAGGGGTGGCGGAGACCGCATTTTCCATTATCTCCTTAAACTGGTCCCTGGGGATCGCAGGCACGATCGATACGAAGTTCGTGAACGGAAATATATCGAACGTCGTGAGCTCCGTTATAGGGCCTGCGGGTATGAGCGTATTGTTCCTTATTCCGCCCCCGTTCTGGAGAGCGACGTCCGGAAGGGGCATCCCGAAAGCCGGTGCGAGGAGCGTCGCCTGGTAGAGCAGGGCGTCAGCTACCAGGTTCCCCTCGTTCGTCTCCATAGTCCTTACGCCGGGGTCGCGTCTTCCTTCGAGCGCCACTTCGCTCGTCGCGATCACGTTAGCCGCGAGGCCGTCGACGTAATCCTGCACGGGGTCTACCACGTTCGCCTGTATGAAGGGGTCGGGCGAAACGGCGTCGGGATTGGCCCCTCCCGCCACCCTCACGAGTCCGCTATTTTCGTCTACCTTTATGACTTTCCCTTTTTTATTGAATGCGACTATCAGTCTTCCCACATATTTGTAGTCCCCCGCCGTGGTAACGACAGGTATCTCCGCGCCGTCCGCTCCGGTCGCGGTCAGGGGGTAGGGGCCGAACGCGTTCGCCGGGTCGTCTCCCGGCACGAGCAGGTCTCCTTCTTCCGCCAGAAGCTCGTCTCCCCCGCCTGCGATCATTATGTCGACGTTCCTGAGCTCGGATGCGAGGGCGAGGTCTTCGTTCACGTCCTGCAGGTGGCTTATGAAGATGATTTTATTAATCTTGAATTTAGTGAGCTTGTCTATCTCTTTCTGCACTAGCTCGGCTACGTTCTCGAGCACTATGACGTCTCTCGGGCTCGATATGAAAGGCAGCTCCGGAGTAGTCGCGCCGACTATGCCGAACGCCTCGCCTTCCCTGAACACCACCGTCCTCTTCACTATGATTCCGTCGTCAACGAGCGCGTCGAGCCCCGGCTCCTCGGAGAAATCGAGGTTCGCCGATACGAAGGGCGGAGGGTTCTTGAACCCGAGTATGAAGTCCTCGAGCGTGTCCGGGCCGAAGTCGAACTCGTGGTTGCCGAGCGCCATCGCGTCGTAACCTATCTTGTTTAGCGCGATCGAATCGTAGTAGGGGACTCCTTTCTGCTGGCTCGCGTTGAATTCGGGCCCAGCCAGGAAATTGTCGCCCGAATTGAGCGTCAGAACTATCCTCTTTTTGGCGAAATTCTTGTCCCCCTCCTTCCGGAGCTTCTTAACGAGAGTTGCGAACCTGGCAACGCCGCCGAAATCCTCGAGGCCCACGCCGGCGTTAATAAGCTGCGATTCCCCGTCGTTGTTGTGGAGTATCGTCAGCCAGAAATCTACCTTGTTGTCGTTTCCTCCGTGATGCGAGCCGTGGCGTGCATCTACGACTGCCTCTTCAGCCCAGCTTGCAGATACAATTAACAAACACACTGCAAGTATGGCGCCTAAATACGTAAATCCTCTCAATGCTTCCCTTAAGCTGTTCATGACCATATTCCCCCTATGGAAAATTTTTTATTGAGACTATCAGCCGGGATTTAATTCCCGGTTAAGCGGGTTTTAACGGCGCGTTAAGACCGGCGGTACTGCTCGGCACACGTCTGTATCGGTATATAGACCAATCCTAAAAATATTTGCTATAATTTATTTGTTATGGCGTGTAGATGCATGAAAGCGCTGATATCTCTGGTTTTGATCATTGCGGCCGGGCTTGCGTTCATATCCTGTGACGACGACGGCGTAGGCGATTGCTTCGGGGTGAACCTCGAAGGGTCTTTCTGCGTCGCCGAGGACATACTAGCGATAGGGCAGGAGGACGGGCTTGCCTGCTTCAACTGCGAGGGGCAGGAGTCGGGCGAATTCTTCAACCTTGCGTGGCAGAAAGGCCTCCTCGCGGGCACTCCCAACCCCGGCACGATATTCTCGTTCCTGAACGAGCCCGAGCTGTGGATAGCCGAATTCACCGACTGCGGGACGCTCACTCTCTTCGATACGTTCCAGAACGAGTTCGGAAGGTTCGTCAAGGGGGATTTCGCGGGGACTCTCGGAGATATCGACGCGTTCCAGATAGACAAGCTCTCCCTCTTCATCGACATACCGGGCGTGAGATCCGAAGAAGCCGTATGCGGTTTCTGCGCCAACTCCACGCCGCCCCAGTGCTTCGACGT
The DNA here is from genome assembly GCA_040754335.1 of Thermodesulfobacteriota bacterium. Classification (NCBI taxonomy): domain Bacteria; kingdom Pseudomonadati; phylum Thermodesulfobacteriota; species Thermodesulfobacteriota bacterium. Next base: position 46,393 of record JBFMCV010000008.1, read on the forward strand.
CATAGTCGTCGATTAGAGGTCGGCTGTATCACCTGCTCCCGTTCACGAGCGGGACGAGGTCGTAGCGCGCGCCGTTTATGGTTACCGCGCCCGGCTCATCGACGATGAGCCTTACCCTGAACCGTTTGGGCCCGCTGCCGTTCAGGCTCAATTCCGGGATGTCAAACTTTTGAGAGCGGCCGTTCTCTATTATCTCGAAGTAGGCCTCTCTCGTGTAGCTGTCCCTGTGGCGTACGAGCACCCTGCCGCGGGAGACGTGAAGGACGATGCAGTCCGCGGTGTCGCTGAGCTTGTGGGAAAGAGGGCAGTACTCCGTATGAGTCCCGCTTAAATACCGGAACGCGTATAGCCCCGTGATTATGACCCCGAACGAGAGAGCGAGCGCAATCCCCTTCTTCCGTGACAATTCCCTTTTCTGCCTTAATTTGTGTGTTTGCTCCCCGGCCGGGCGAGCCGGGTAACCCCATAGAGGGAAGAATATAAACGACCTGCGGGATTTTTCCAGTGGGGGATTCGTTACCCGTAATTTAATCCATCCCGTTCGCCCTGAGCCTGTCGAAGGGCAACGGAGATTTAATAATGCTAAATCCTCCCTAACCCTCCTTTTTCAAAGGAGGGGATTAAAAGAATTTTCCCCGTTATTGTGACGATGCTACGGCATCTGGTCCTGTATATCGATCTCGATGCGCCTGTTCTGTGCGCGTCCCGCGGGCGTGCTGTTGTCGGCTACCGGGTGGTACGGCCCGAACGACACCGCGGCGAGATAGTTCGGGTCTATCCCCTGTTCCGCCAGATAGCGCACGACTGAGATCGCGCGCCCCGCAGCGAGGTCCCAGTTGGTCGGGAAGCGGCCCGCGAGCGGCTCCAATATAGGAAGGTCATCCGTAAATCCCTGTATTACGATATATTTGCCCTGAGCCTGCTGAAGCGCGGGCACGATCTGGTCGAGCGTCTGGCGTCCCTCTGAGTGAAGCTCCCACCCGCCCTCTTTGAACAGTATCTCGTTCACGAGCGTAACCTGTAGCTGGTCCTGGAGCTGCTGTATCTCCACCTGGTCAGCCGCGACCTGAGCCGCGAGCACGGTATTCAGCTGCTGATATACCGAGTTGAGGTATGCGAGCTGCTGTGTCTCGGCGACCTGCTGGTCGTACGTGCTCTGCGAGACGCAGCCAGCCGCGAGCGCGAGCGCGAATACGAATATTAGTTTTGCCTTCTTCATTTCTCCCTCCTGATATGCGTTGTTAAACGGAATTATAAACCCAAAACCTTTTTCGTTACAAGCTCTATGTGAACGGTGTTTTATTATCGGGGTGAGAAAAAGGGGGCCGGAGCCCCCTCAGATGATTTCATCGTAATGCCGTCTTGATTCAAGCCGCTGCTTTTCTTCTTCTCGCGGCGATTAGTCCGGCGATTCCCAATGTGCCAGCCGTCGCGATCAATCCCCACTCCGAGAGCGTCGGGATGCCGCGGGTTAACAGGCTGCATCTGTCGATCAGCTGCTGTCTGCAGCTAATGTAATCTTCCGGAAGCAGCTGCAGCTCTACGGGATCTTGGCCATCGGTATTGATAGCGCAGAAGAACTCGCCCGCATTGACCTCCTCAACCTCGTAATCTGTATTCGGGGGACCGTTCAGAGATATCAACACAGTAGTCGGGTTTAGAAAAAATTCGCTGTCGCTGCCGAGACTCCCGCCGGGACATAATAAATCAATGATATCGCTGCCGCTTAATCCGTTTTGCAGGGTCGATATGTCGCACGGACAAACCGGCTCCTGAGCGGACGCATAAAAAGGAAGAAACGATACAGTCAGTAATAACATCAAGAAATAACTTCTCATTGTGTATCCTCCGTGAATATAATTGCTTGACGATATTGTTAAAATGCTTCGATTTTAACACAGTTTTGAAATATAAATCAAGAGCGCCCCGTTAGGGGACAAATCAATGCGTCACTATGGAAACGGAGATTTAGACTATACTATATTATCAACGTAAGACGGGTCTTCATTGTTTGTTAACATTCATCGGATATTATCGGATAAGCGTTGATATGAAATTTTCAGCCAATACCCGAATTGCCGTTGTTCTCCTGATAACCTTGGCTTTGTCTTTCGCGTTTTCCTGCGGCCAGCCCGAGGACGAGGAGGAGGCTTTGGAGGCCGCTCGGGAGACCGTCCCTTCCCCTGCGCCCGAACCTGAGGCGTTAGCTCCCGAGCCCGAGACCGAGGCGGCCGGGGATTCCCCGCCGAAGCTCGTGGTTGGCATAATAGTCGACCAGATGGCGTACGATTTCCTGGAAAGGTTCGCAGGCAAATACGGCGAGGACGGCTTCAGGAGGCTCGCCGGCGACGGGTTCATCTTCAGGAACGCGAAATTCAACTTCGTGCCTACGACGACCTGCCCAGGGCACGCGTCCATATACGCGGGCGCTCCCCCTTCCGTGCACGGCATAATCGGGAACCACTGGTTCGTCCGGGCGCCCGAAAACGACGAGGTCTACTGCGCGCGCGACGCGTCGGTGAGTCTCGTAGGGGGCGGCGGGGACGAAGACGAAAAAGCGGGGCAGCTATCCCCCCGGAAAATGCTTTCCTCGACTGTCACAGACGAGCTGAGGCTCGCGACCGGAATGAAATCGAAAGTAATAGGCATAGGGCTCAAGGACAGGGCTGCCATAATGCCCGCAGGGCATCTCGGGAACGCCGCTTACTGGCTCGACGACGAGAGCGGCGGGTGGGTCACGAGCACTTATTATTACCGCGATGAAAAAATGTCCCGGGGCGCGAAGCCCGAGCTCCCCGGCTGGGTCGCCGATTTCAATGAAAAATATCCGGCCGGGAAATACGCGGACATGCCCGGCAGGGACGGCGTCTGGAACACCCTCTACGATATATCGACATACACCGAGAGCCTGCCCGACGACAACGCATACGAGAAATCATTAAGAGGCAGGGACGAAAAAACGGGGGAGTACAGGAAGCCCGTCTTCCCGTACGTATTGGAGGACGTGCTCGCCGAGAATCCTGACGAGACGAAGGGACAGTACGGGAGGCTCATAAAGGCGACGCCTTTCGGGAACTCGATCACCAAGGACTTCGCCGCGGCCGCGATAAAGGGGGAACAGCTCGGACAGGACGACGTCACTGATTTTCTCGCGGTGAGCTTCTCGTCGACCGATATAATCGGGCATTACTACGGCCCGAGGTCCGTGGAGGTCGAGGACGCGTATCTCAGGCTCGATCTCGACATCGCGGACCTCCTGAATACTCTCGACACCGAGGTCGGCGAGGACAACTACCTCGTCTTCCTCACAGCCGACCACGGGGTAGGGGACGTGCCCCTTTATCTGGAGGATGCCGGGATCCCCGCCGGATATTTCATCGACGACGACCAGGTAAGGGACAGGCTCAACAGCTACCTCGGGAAAGAGTTCAGGCTGGGAGGCATCAGGTTCGTCCTCTCGTACAGCAACCAGCAGGTCTACCTCGACCGCGACCTGATAGAAGAGAAGCTCGGGCTCCCTCTCGCGGACGTCGAAAGCAAGGCCGCGTCCTATCTCATGAAGCTCGACGGGGTCGCGGATGTCGTGACGTCTTCAGAGCTTAACTCCGAGGACTTTACTTCAGGCGCGAGGATGCTCGTCGAGAACGGCTACAACAGGAAGCGGTCGGGCGACGTCATTGTTATAATGGAGCCCGCGTGGATCGAATACAAGGAAAGGTTCGGGAAGAAAGGCGCTACGCACGGCGCGCCTTACGATTACGACACGCACGTGCCGATAATATTCTACGGGCGTCACATAAAGACTGGGGAGTCGATGAGGCCCGTGTACGTAACCGACATCGCGCCCACTGTCTCGGCGCTCCTCAAAATACCCTACCCGAACGGCGCGACCGGGAACCCGCTCACTGAGTTGTTCGAGTAGAAAACCCCTTGTCCGATGTCGCTATCAATAAAAAAGTGAGGCGGTATGGCGGTTGCCCGGATTATTTCTTCCTCGCCTCGCTCCCGTCGAACCTGAAGCTCCCGACTATCTCCTCGAACTTGTTTGTTAAGCTCGAATACACGGGATAGCACGTGAATATAGCCCTCTTGCCGTCGTCGACGAAATAGATCGAGTATATCTCGTCCCCCTCGTCCATCCCTTCCCCGACCTTCTGCCATACCTTCTTCGCCTTCTTGCCGCCTATCGTGAAGTCGTCGATCTTCGTTATGTCCTTGGTCCGCGTGATGAGCTCTGCGAGCGTGCCGCCGTAACCGGGAAATATCCTGGCCTCTATCTTGAGCGTGTCCGCCGGGAAGTAGTGGTAGCTCCTTATGCGCGGGTCGTCGTCCCTGTAACTCTGGATCGAAAAGTAGTTCCCCGCGTCCTTCTCCGACTCCCCGAGGGTCTCGTATTCCTCCATGTACGTCACGAGCTGCCAGCCCTCCGGGTACTCGATCGAAAACCCGTGCCTGCTCTTGTAGGTCTCGTTCTGCGGAGGCTTCTTCGCGCCCTCGTCCTCGCCGGCGGCCGGGCACAGGACTGCGGGCAAAATGAGAAGCGCGCCGAAGATAAGCACGTATTTGAGGTCCCTCATGTTACCACGCTCACCCGCCGTAGACGAACATCATCATTTTCTCATATTTCTTGTCGCAAAGCATCAGGTTTCGTCCGCCCCCCAGAGATTTCACCTCTTCTATCGCGTCCTTGATGGGGACCGTCCTGACGTTGTCCTTGTCGAGCACGATCTCCACCTCGTCCGCTTCCGGGAAGAGCGAGCGCAGCTTTATCGCGGCCTGCCGGTACTGGAGCCAGTCACCTTCCCCTTCGAGCGACCACTCGATCGCCCCCTTCGACCATATCTCTATCCTGAGCATGTTATAACCGGTCTTCCCCTCCAGTCATTGCGCGCTTGTAAAGCAGCTGCTTCGGCTCCGGCTCGAATCAATCCTCTTAATTTCTGAAACTTGATTACGGAGTCCCTGTATAGTCCCAAAATTTAACACAGAATTAATAAAAAATAAGGACTATCTAGGCATATTGAGAAATGCAAAACTCTGTTTTAGGTAGGTTTTTCTCATTGATTTTTAAGCGCGATAGAGGATTGCGGCCCGGGATGCCCGTGCCGCGCGAGGGATCGCCCCAATATGCCGATAAGGGGTTATTGATACTTAAACCGGCGATAAAACATTCTGGTTACGGGGGGTGTAACATGAAAGTAATTTTTCAATGTTTAGTCTTTGGCGTGTTATTGCTGTCGATTATTTTTTTACCGGGTCAAGCTCAGGTAGTCGAACAAAAACCGTATTCTCCCGGAAAAATGAAGTTTCCTTCTCCCAAAGGTCCCTCCGGGTTTTTATTCCTGAAAGGAAGCGTGAAAAACGGGTCGGCCGCGGAGCTCGAAAAATTCTTCAGGCAGGAGATGATGCCTGTAATAGCGAATAGTAAAGAAGTCAGAAGCATGAAGGTATTCAGCAGCAAAGACGATAAAAATTCAACTTACATCGTTCTTCTGGAATTGAAGCAGGGTTTCGCCGTATCCTCCAATTCGGGCGCAAAGGTTTTAACCGCCGGCAAGACACCGCAGGAAGCGTCCGCTCTCCTCAACCGGTTCTCCAGATATTTTGATTCTGTTTACATATCCACGGTAGAGTTCGCTTCGCGTCCTGAACTCTCGATTACTCCGGGCATAGCGGGGACTGTACAGGCAAACAAAAAACAATAATAAAATTACGACTCGTTTAACGGGGGTGGGTTATGAGATATATTATACGGTTAGTAATTGTTCCTGTGGTCCTTTCTCCATTAATGTTTCTGGCCTCGTGCTGCGACGAAGAACCGGCTGTACTGAATGTATATGTAGGGAATCTCTCGGAGCGCGAATGCAAGGAATTGCAAGGCTCCGTCAACGACAACGCCGACGACATAGTCTTCACCTGCAAAGGGGATGAAGTGACCCTATGCTGGGGAGGGACTGTCTCGTCAATCGAGCCCGGCATAGGCTCGGTGAGCTCCCCGGGAATCTCCCATCAGACAGTGACCTCCGATACTGATTTTGTAGCCAAGCCTCCTAGCGGCAGCTGCGCCTCTTCGGCCAGTGTTACGGTTAATGTCGTTACGGAAGATACTCCGAGCACCTGGGACGGCAAATTCGATTCTAAATGTAGTAAAATCGAGTTCGAGATAAACAAGGAATTTATCAGTGAAAGCATCAAAGCCAAGGATATCACCGCCTTATGGGCGCCGGTCTTGAACTTAGATGGAGGAGGTACTTTCACATGTTCTACTCCGCCGTTTTTAGACGGGTTCCATGTGGAAGAAGTATTCGGATTTCCAATTTCACAGCCATTCATAACCGAAGCTTTTTCGAGAAAATTAAAAGCGGTGGGGAACTGGCAGTTCGTTTGGAAAGCCAATTGCAACGGATTTGTAATCAAGTGCGATCCGTTTGTGAATTTCCCCTTTGATCTGACGCTTACTTGTGATTAAGGGAGGGAAGCGGCAAAGTAACCTGGTCTGCTCTTCATGTCCTGAATGCCCGGTTATCCGCTCAGGGGGTGGGGCGTTTCCCGCCCGTTTCTCTGACCCCACCCCGCATGTGTTATTTGCCGAAAATCCGGCTCACGGACCTGTTACGGGGCCGGGTCAACTCGGTAGTTACCCGGTTATTATCATCTATTTAACTCATGATATATCCAATCTGATTAATAATGATTAGTATTAATCATAGAATGCGAATCTTATATTCCCCTGAAAAATGTTGACAACATAAAGTGGTATTGTAGAATGGTAATTAGCTAGAAGGGCAAACCATTTGAAAGAATGGGACGCAAAGTCACAGGCCTAAGAACTTCCCGTTTACGGCGGCTGGATTGCTATAGTGAACCTGAATAAGTCGAACGACTGCTCTCGCCTTCCCTGAATTACCCCTTTGCTCCCCGTCACCCGAACCGGTCTGCCCGGGCGACTGGATCATGACTAACGCTTTCTTACTGGTTATAACGCCGCATAAGATTACCTACAGCGGGATCAGAAGCACTCTTGATCCTGAAATAATCAATCTTGATATCGTCTGGGCGGAAGATTATTTATGCCTGTTAAATACTCTCAAGAAGCCGGATATATCGCTGTTTATCGTGGATTGTACGGGAAAACCCCGGGATTACCTCGAAATAATTACGGTTATCAAGGAAAAAATCCCGGGTGCTAAAATCTTGTCGATTATCGAAGCGGAGAATCCTGATACGGAGCTTAAACTGCTTTCAATAGGCGCAAGGGGAATAATAACGGAAAATACAGGGTTTAATCTCTTTAACAAGGCCGTGCTGGAAGTTCTTGAGGGGAATATGTGGATCAGGAGAAAAATCCTTGAACGATTTGTCGAGAAAACGCTGTATTTCGAGGAATTCTGTTTTGAATTATTTGAAAATCGCTTCAGCCGGCTGTCTGCAAAAGAAATCGAGATATTAAGGCTGGCGTCCGTAGGTTTAACGAACATAGAGATAGCCGTTAGCTTGTTCCTGACTGAAAAAACCGTTAAGAATTATTTGACTCATATTTATAAAAAACTTCATATTCGCGGCAGATCGGAGATAAATACGAAGGTCAAACCGCTTTACAGCTTTCTCGATCAATAAACCCTGAATAGAGGAACGGTAAGTCATCGGTATACCCGGAGGCTTGAGCCGGGCGCGCTTCGCGGGTGAGGCGCTGTTTACTTCTCCGCGTTAAACGCGCGGCTCACGACCTCCCTCAGGTCCTTGAAATAGATAACTTCCCTGTCCCTGAAGTTGAGGCACCCCTTCCCGCTCCTTACCGCGGGATGTTTCTCGGCGTATGGGGCTATGTGCTCCTCCGAGCACGTGTACAGGGAGACGTAGCTCTTCTGGTTCGCGACCGCGACCCACCTGTCCCCTACCTCGAAGGTGGGCATGTTATATTTCATGGATATTCTGGCGCCGGGGAACCACGACCGTATGCTCCCCAGTATTTCTTCCATCCTCCCCCGCCTCTTGGCCGGGACCTTCGCCATGTATTCGTCGATGGTCATTTTTATGCCCCTTCGGAAATAAATATATTATAACTATTTAATTCCCTCCCCCTAGAGGGGGGGAGGGTTAGGGTGGGGGTGTACCTTATTATTTCTGTCATTCCCGACCCTGAATAGATCCCGTATTTTGAGGATTAACGACAATTGACCGAGGAATAGATTCATTGTTGCACTTGGTGAAGGGCGACCAATTTATTTTGACTTCGATAGAGCATCCCGAGCGCATAAACGTCCTAGTATTCAGCCGGCAGTGACCGGATTGTTATGGCTTCGTCAGGTTGCTCTCAGGTATTGGCATTGTTGCAATCAACCAGCAGTGACCAGTTGCTCACTCGTTCGCAACTGTTGCTTGTTCGAATCAGTTGCTCGCTCGAAATTGTAATACGGGACATGGTTCAGGGCAGGCACCGATCGGGAATCTCGTCTTTCCATTCTCATTCCTCCCTTTGGCAAAGGGAGGTTAGGAGGGATTTTTATTTTGTCTTTTCTTCTTCAATCCTGCGTCCTGTATCCTATTCGTAGGAGCGGCTTTCCTGAATAGATCCTGAAATAAATCCTGAAACAAGTTCAGGACGGCGTTCAGGACATGGTTCAGGACAGGCCAGCCGCGACCATCCGAAGGCCCTCACCCTACCTTGTCATTTCGAACTTGTTTCAGAGTCTCATCTTTGTGTTTTCATTCCCTCCTTTGTAAAGGAGGGGTAGGGAGGATTTAAATCACTGTAATCAATCCGGCTGATATCTAGTCACCCTCATCAACTCATTACCCCCGCGATTCGAGCTCCTTCGCGAGAGGCTCCGCGTGAACCGAGCGCGCGGACGTGAGATCGACGATCGGGAATATCCTCGCCTGCCAGTGCTTGCTTAAAGTTCCATAAATGATATAAAAAGTGATAATACGTACCTGGACGGTATAATTTTATCCGGGCAGGAATTCCCGCGATCCGTGTCGGCTCATAGAAAATTATGAAGAATCTAGCTTAAAAGCGCGCCGTTTAGGTAATATAGTAACTGCGAATGAGTAAAGGGAGATTGGAAGCGTTCAGCGATGGCGTCATCGCTATAATAATCACCATCATGGTGCTGGAACTGACGATACCGCATGAGGCCGGTCTGGGTGCGCTCCGCCCGCTGATACCGAAATTCCTGAGTTACGTGCTCAGTTTTATTTTCATCGGGATATACTGGAACAACCACCATCATCTTCTGCAGGCGGTCCGGCAGGTTAACGGCCGTATCCTGTGGGCTAATATGAACCTGTTATTCTGGCTGTCGCTGATCCCTTTCGCTACCGGGTGGATGGGTGAAAACCGCTTCGCAGCCTGGCCGGTCGCACTTTATGGCGCGGTCTTGTTATCAGCTGCGATCGCATATGTTATCCTCACCCGCATTCTCATAATCTACCAGGGCGCGGACTCCATTTTAGCGACAGCGGTCGGCCGGGACTTCAAGGGAAAAGCATCTCTTGTGCTATACGCTGCGGCAATATCGCTTTCCTTTGTGAATTCGTGGCTTGCCTGTGCCCTGTACGTCCTGGTCGCTGCCATGTGGCTGATCCCTGACCGCCGCATCGAGAAAGCGCTCGCCGGATAAGAAACTACTCCGGCAAACCCCGTAAGATACCGTACTTTCCCCGCGCGCGCGGAATATACCGCGACGACTTAATAAAAGATGGGATTGTCCCGACCTGCTCGGTATAATATTATCCGGGCAAGCGCCCGCATTATGAACCGCCTCATCGCCACACTGGGATTCGTCCTTCTCCTTGCAGTCTTCCTACTCATATTCTTCGAAGAGGGATACATCCGCTTCAACTATCCGAGCGAAGAGAAATATCCTGTCCGCGGGATAGACATTTCACACCACCAGACGGAGATAGACTGGGGGATACTGGAGCGAGCCGGCCTCGATTTCGTGTTCATAAAGGCGACCGAGGGCGGGGACCACAAGGACACGAAGTTCGGCGAGTACTGGAAGAGGGCGGGGGAGCTCGGGCTCACGAGAGGCGCATACCACTTCTTCACTTTCTGCAAGTCGGGCAGGGAGCAGGCGGAGAATTATATCGCGGCCGTTCCGGCCGGAGCCGGGCTCCTTCCCCCCGTGATCGACGTCGAATACGGCGGCAACTGCAGCGCCCGTCCCGCAAAGGAAGATCTGATCAGGGAGATCGTCGAGTTCTCGGACATCGTCGAGCGGAAATACGGCAGCCGCCCGCTCATCTATACGACGAACCAGTCCTACAGGGATTTTATCTCGGGCGGGCTTCCGGGCTACAGGATATGGATAAGGGACATATACAGGACGCCGCATCTCCCCGACGGCAGGGAATGGACCTTCTGGCAGTATACCGACAGGGGGAGGCTCTGGGGTATAAAGGGGTTCGTCGATCTCGACGTCTTCGGCGGCACCCGCGAGGAGTTCTCTGTTCTCCTCTCTCGCAACTAGGGTATTACAAGTGATGCGCAGGGTATCTTCAGGAAAAATCGGGCTGCCGGTAGCTATGTCGCGCCCGGTAAGGATCAGACCGCCAGGTTCTCGCCCGCAGATTTCCCGGAAGCGGCCAGTTCCTTGGCGGCGTTCGTTATCCTGCTGATCTTCCTGTACTCGTGAGTCTCGGGAGAGACTTTGCAGAGGAAGTCCTCGACCGCATCGTCGTGCCCGCTCTTTTTCTTCTTGAATGACACGGTGCAGAGTATCTCTTTCCCGCCAGAGCCGTAGACGGCATGCGTGCCGGGCTCCTCAACGAGCTCGTCTTCCGGCGATTCGGACTGTCTGCCGTGCTTCCGAATCTCTTCCTTCACGTTACGGAGCCTGCTTATCCACGCCTTCGAATAGGGTGGCTCGACCGTAAGGTCGTGTGGCGTGAGCACCGTATTTATCTCCCCGGTATCGATGTCTATCTCCTGGAGCGAATGCCACTCCAGGCCCGTGAACCTGTGCCCCCTCCTGACGACGCGGAACACGTTCACGAGTATTTTCGATACGCGCGGGCATAGGAGCACGTCTTCGTAGGACAGCTCGTCCGTTTCAGGAGTCAGCCGCCTGTAGGTATCGTCCGCGATGTGCCTCGCGTATATGCTCTTGAGTCCGTAACCGTCGCCGAGGCTCTTGTGGAAATGCGCGAGGAATTGCTTGCTCTCGGGCTCGTAGTAGAGTCCCAGGAAACGGTTCTCGGAAGGTATGCCTATTGTCCCCCACTGGTTGACCATGTATCTTCCGACCTGCTGTGGATTTTTAACCGCCGCCCCCGGCGAGACCCGTTCGCGCCGGAAACAGCTCACATATCCAATGCTAATAAATGTGCCAATGACCCACTTCAATTATAATACAAAACCTTCATAAAATGGAAGAGGTGGCGTGAAATCGCCGGAAGAAATCCGTCCCGGTTCGCGCGCTTCGGGAATTCCCTCGAAAGGCGCAAGTCTTCGGCAGTGATAACGAGTCGGGAGAGCCCCCCGAAATTCCTGCTGATGCGGGTTCCGGAAAACGGTATAATATTGCCGTTGAGAGGAGAAAGATATCCATGCAATGGCAAGCAAGATCGGTAAGGTCATACAATCACATCCCGGTTTGGGCGCTGGTTATAGGAGCGCTCATGCTCTCCGCGTGCGCGGGGGCGGGGACTACGCGCACGAACGTCGCCGCGAGCGGGGTGGACGGCGATTCCAGGCCCGAGGTCATAAACGACGAGGTGCTGGAGATGGAGAAGAAATACTACGTGGCGGGGGTCCTTGACACCTACAACTCCCTCGCCTCGGAGCCGCTCAGGCAGAGGGCCTACAGGGACGAGGTCATAAACGGGCGCATATACGTCATAGATTACTACTACAACAAGTTCAGGAGCTCCATGCGCGGTGAGAAACCGGACACCAACATCGTGACCGATATCGCGGTGCTCGGCCTCGACGCAGCCGACGCGATAAACCCCGCCAAGAGGGCGAAGGACATCCTCCTCGCCATTTCTGGCGGGCTGACCGGCCCGCAGTCGTCTATCGACAAGGAAGATTTCTACGAGGAAGCGCTCCCGGCATTCATATCCAAGATGGATTCGCTCAGGCTCGAGAGGCTCGTGCTCATAAGACAGAGAATGAAGTACGGGACTGACGGTGAGAACCCCTATACTCTGGGCGCCGCCATGATAGACGTGAACAACTACTTTCAGGCTGGGACGATTTCGGGCGCTATACTCGGCATAACCAAATCTTCAGGGGTAGCCGCGAACGAAGCGGAAAAGGAGCTCGGCGGCATGTCGCGCTGAGCGTCTCCGGCCGCATGCTTGCTGCAACTGTTACAAACTTCCGGGGATTACGGGGTCCTGCGGATTACCAGCCGCCTTCCGGTTGTGTCGACGTAATAATCCGCTCACCCGCGTTTCAACAGAGCGCTGCCCGGATGGACAAATCCCGTTTCCGCTACATCTTTGCCTTTAGACTGTAAAACAAAAACCCCAACCCGTACGTATAATAAATTAAGGAAATAGTCCTGAAGAGCCCCGGAAGATTTCGGATCCCTGCCAAGAGGACCCTAGTCTTCAGTTGACGGGGCTCAGGTTGTAACAACCGGTTATCTATCATTATAGCAAAGTTTGAATTTTTTTGCATCTTTTTTTATTTCGGAAAAAATCGGGTCCGGGCGCGGGTTCCGCCGGTCGCGGACAGGTCGGAAGTAAAGCAGGAAAATCGGCACAGGCTGCCGGGTTGAAGCAATAATTCCAGTGAACAAAGCCTCTTACAAGGCTGCTTAATGAGGCAGCCGGGATCAAGGCGGATTTGCCGGCGGGTTGTCAGGGGATGCAGGTGGCTTATTCCGGACGGTTTTTGCGTGTGACGGGGAAAAATAAATTTCCCTTCCGCTTGCTGGTTCAGCCCTGCGCCCGGCATCCGCGTGGCTCACCCGTGATTATCACTCCATGACCGGGGTCGCTCCCAGGACCTGTATGGCGAGCGGGTTCATGAACTGCGAGCCTCCGCCGAAGGGATACCCGGCCTCGAGGTATGTGTCTTTGCTGTGAGGCGGGAGGGTGATCGGGAGCACTCCGGTTTCCTGGTTTATTATTCCCCCGGCCCCTCCGGCCGTGTCTGACGTGTACGTTACCCTCACCTTCACGCCCGTGTACGCGAGGTCGGACGTGTTCTCTATGGTCAGGCCCTGAATTATGGCGACCCCTCCCCACGTGGCGTAGACCGACCATTCGGAAATGTTGATATACCACTCGGGGTGCGTCTTCATCGAATCGGGCAGGTACTCCTCCCCGCGCGCGCGGAATGCGGCGAGGGAGAGGATAAACATGGCTGCGATGATCAACGTTCTCTTCATGCCTGATAGTATATGCCGTGGCTAAGCCGGGAGCAATTGTTATGCGGGCTTTCCTTATGTAATATAAACCGGGCGGCAGCGGGGCGCGAAAGTATGACATCCAAACCCGGGAAGGAGAATTGATATGGCGGAGCTTACCGAAAGGGAGAAGGAGTTCGAGCTTTTCGGCATGGGCATAGACGACCTCGAGAACCTCTTGAGGACGAGGTCTCAGCAGCAGAACATCCCTGTCACGCGCATACTGATAGACTGGCTCGAATTGGCGCAGTATCAGCTCGAGGACAGGTACCGGAACGTTCACCACATAATCAACCGCCTCATTTACGTGCTGCAGAGCGGAATGGTCGTCGACAACGTAGAAAAGATCGGGAAAGAAGAAGCGCCCGAGGTCGAGAAAGAAAAGCCCGCGAAGAAGAAAAAAGACTGACTGTCTTATAACCTCCCCGCTGCGGAACGGTATCAGGTCCTCCGCAGTAGTCTGCCCCGTCTCCGCGCCTCCCTGATTTCTCCCGATTTCGGGATTTCCGTCCGGTCATGATTTTTTAACCCTCTATTGTTATGTATCATTTCCGCTATGCATGGTGCGCTCGCATGAACGTGAACGTAGGGAATAACCGGGCCCTCAGGTTCGTCCTTCTCCTCGGGGCGGTGAGCCTTTTCGGTGACATGACCTATGAGGCCGCCCGCAGCATCATCGGCCCCTACCTCGCCCTCCTCGGGGCGAGCGCGGCTGCCGTCGGAGTGGTCGCGGGCCTGGGCGAGTTCATAGGCTACGGGTTCAGGGTAGTATCGGGACTCGTGAGCGACCGCACGCACAGGTACTGGACGATCACGATCGCGGGCTACGTTATCAGCCTCGCGGCGGTGCCGGCTCTCGCGCTCACGGGCAACTGGCCCGCTGCCGCCGTGCTCATGATGGCCGAGCGTTTCGGGAAGGCCGTCAGGAACCCCGCCCGCGATGCCATGCTCTCCCACGCGGCACACGAAATGGGGCGCGGGTGGGCCTTCGGCATACACGAGGCGATGGACCAGGTGGGCGCGATCATAGGCCCGGCGATAGTGGCGGGGGTGCTCGCGTGGAAGGGGAGCTACGCCTACGGGTTCGGGGTGCTCTTGATCCCGGCGCTCATTGCCCTCGCCGTCCTCGTCGCGGCGAGGGTCATATACCCGCATCCCCGCTCGCTCGAGCCGTCATTCGACGTTTCCAAGGCCGGGGGGTTCCGTCCTGTGTTTTGGCTCTACCTCGCTTCGATAGCGTTTATCGCCCTCGGGTTCGCCGATTTCCCGCTTGCGGCGTTCCATATCAAGACCGCCGGGGTGATTGCGGACGAATGGATACCTCTCCTCTATGCGGGCGCTATGGGTGTTGACGCGCTCAGCGCGCTCGTCCTCGGACGTCTCTACGATACGAAAGGCATGACAGTTCTCTTTGTCGCGGTCTCTGCGACCGCACTCTCTGCCCCGCTCGTATTCCTCTCCGGGGCCGGGCTTCTCGCAGCCGGCATGGCGCTCTGGGGCATAGGGATGGGAGCTCAGGAATCTATAATCCGCGCCGTTGTCGCGGACATCACGCCCGCCGACAGGCGCGCCACCGCCTACGGACTCTTCAACGCGGGCTTCGGGTTCGCCTGGTTCGCCGGAAGCTCGGTCATGGGAGTGCTCTACGGAAAGACAGTCACCGGCATGGTCGCGTTCTCCGTCCTTGCGCAGCTCGCGTCGCTTCCCCTTCTCTTTTTAGTCCGCAGGCGGCTCGCGGGTGAAAACGGGTGAGCACCCGCGGGCGTTCGATATTCGGCAATAGATATTCAAATACTCGATTCATCGCTCCCCCGAGGGCGTGTCCGGAAGAGGGGTCAAGCCCCGCCGCCGGGTTGGGACCTACGGCCCGGATCTCCCGGGACGCTTATCCTGAAGAGTAGGGAGGTCAGGATATCGTCGGGCTTTCCGCGGCCGTTGTTGGCGTGACAGCTTTGACAAGAGTTGTTTTTGAAGACGGGTCCCAAACCCGGACAGACGGGGGAGGGTGAGGTAACAAAAATTAATTCGTGCTCTCCTTCCCTTCTTCGTGTTTCTTGCTCATTCATCGGCGTGCCCCGCTGCCGTCATTAAATCCATCCACCGCTCCGCTATTATAATGATATTGAACATCGTTATCAATATAATATCAGATAGTGACTCGTTGTCAATGCTGCATATCATACGGCGGGATGCCGTGGAGGATATATGACCCTCGCCGCTGTATTTTCCCATACACCTCTTGCCGTACTTTTACGTACAATCATTTCCCCCTCCTGAGAGCCAAGTCCTGACTCATTCCGTAACAGTTAGTAATTACACGATATTATCACGCTTGCCTCGCTGGCATGGGCATTGCAAATATGCATGCGCATAGACCGATTCAAACTCGCACTGGGAGGTGTAGAACGATGAAAAGGTTCTTGGTTTTTACGGCAGCGGGATTAATGCTCACAGGAGCAGGTCTCGGAGCTCTCCCGGGAACGGGAGCTAAGGCCCAGGAACATGGGAGTTACGAGGACTACCAGGCTCAGCCGCAATACAACGTTCAGGATACGGGCGCTATGGAGAGTGAATTCGCGAACGAGATGAAGGGAGCGCGCGCCCAGCAGGACCCGAACGAGATGGAGCGGCGCCAGTACATTCCGCGGTTCATGGAAGGGTCTTCGGGTACGGTGCTGGGGACCGTCACCCTCGTCGGGGATGACGAAATGAGAATAGTCGAGAGCGGCACGGGCATCGAGCATGAGATAAAGATCACGGAAGCCCAGCAGAAGCAGCTCACGACAGGTTTTAACATAAGCGCCGAGCTCGAGAACGGGAGGCTCGTGAGCTTCGTAGAAGAGGGAGTGCCGCCCGACGTAGAGAAGATAGTTTACGACGCTGAAAATCTGCCGACGGATAATATACTCGAGCAGCGATCGGCGTTTTGAGAACGGGCCTGCGGTCCGTCTTTCATCACGATGTAGAGCGTCGCGGGGTTCCTTACCCCGGGGGACCTGCGGCGCATATTAATTCGGGATAACAGGTTAACCGGAAATGGGACAGGGAGCGCTTTGCAAAGAAAGCCCGTATCATTCCTGCGGAGGATGCGGGCTTTCATCTTTTCGCTCACGAGAAGATTTCCGCGGGCAAGATGCCTTTGTTCGTACTGTTAAATTACCTACACATTAAACCGTCCGTATTCGTACAATTGACCTGCGTTCACTTCAGGAAATGAATTCGTATTCTCCTAAGCATCTGTAATTACGTCCTGTTTCTCCCCGGTCTCATGCGGCATACGCCTTGCACTTATATCCGTAAAGAAGGTCATTGTTTTTATCTAAAAACAGGAGGTGAAAAAAAATGAGAAAGATAATGACCATGTTTTTCAGCGTAATGCTTTTCACTTTCGTGGGGTTGGGCGTTATGGGTAATGCGGCTGAAGATCCGAGCGGTGCCGAAAGCATGCAGCAAAGCTCTCAGTACATGCAGGAACAGCAGCCGATGACCACCGAGGGTGCACAAAGCATACGTGGGACCATCACTCTCGTTGGTAATGACCAGATAAATGTCAAGGAGACTGCTACCGGAATGGAGCATCAGATCCGCGTAAACGAGACCCAGGAAGCAGAGCTCACGACAGGATACGACATTACCGCACTGGTGGAGAACGGGAAGCTCGTCTCCTATACGCTTGAGGGTGTTCCGCCGAATGTGAAGGAGATAGTCTACACGGCTAGGAACCTTCCGGACGAGAACATTCTGGAGCAGCAGCCGCAGCCGAGAATGTTCTGAGTCCCTGTTAAGGGAACGCCGGCAAGTCGGCTCTTATGTATGAATTTGCTCGTTGGATGACACGGCGGGGTTGCCGCTTTGGAGAACAAAGAGCGGCACCGCAGTGCATATTAAACGGGCGCAGCATTGAAAAGTTATATCGGAAGCGGGACAGGGAGCGCTTTTCGAGGGAAGCCCGTATCATTCCTGCGGAGGATACGGGCTTCGTATTTTTGTTCTGGCTATATGCTGCCGTGCGAGGCTGCTTTTCCTTCTGACATTGCAGAATTGGCGGCGGATCAGAAACGCAAATAAATTTCCTACCCCTTGAGGGACGATTGCAAGCAACAGTTCTGAGCAGGCGTAAGAACTGGTCACTTCCGGCTGATTACTATTTAGGGTCTGTTTATGGTAATTGGGATATTAATATGAATTGCGCAATCGGTCGCCTCGTAACAAAGGCACAGAAGCACATTAACTACCTGCTCAATGTTGCATAAGACAAAACAGGATTAAGGTGGTGGTTACACCTCTCATTCCTCCATCAAAGATAACCCGTTCCCCCTTCCTTATAATTCCTTCCCCCTTGAGGGGGGAAGGGTAGGATGGGGGTGATAAAACCAGTTCGTGCTGCTTGCGGCACGTCGCCCGAAGGCTATGAGCCGTAGGGGGATGAGCCGCATGGTGATTAGCGAAGCAGGGTAGCGCAGACAGACTTGTCCCGGCGTAGCCGTCGGCGAAGCCGGAAACGACTGCGGCAATCTCATCTTATACTTGTCATTTCGACCACTGCTTCGAGCGAGCGAGAAGTAGGACGACCTCGGTTAATTACGAATTTGCCGCTTCCACACCGCTTCTCAGCCGCAGAAATCAAAAAGGGAGAAATCTGTTTGTTGCGTTTAATTCCCCCTTTGAAAAAGGGGGATTAAGGGGGATTTAATTTGCTCTTCTTTTACTGTCACCCCGAACTCGTTTCAGGGTCTAAGTTTTTGTCTTTCCGAAATTCCTGACCTGGGGTCCTGAAACGATTCCAATTGTGGAGAAACCAATCCCTACTCGATCTCCGACACGTACGGAATATAGGGGTAGGCGGGGTCCAGGGGGCCTGTCCTCGGGTTAGTCAGGTGGTTGATGAACGAGAACTCGGCCACGGGCTTGTTTTCTTCACCTCGCGTGAAGCCGAGGGTGATTTTGGTTAGGCCGTGAAAGTCCTCAGTCGTGATGTGCACCGTGTCGCCCGGCTTGAGCGCGCCCTCGTGCTCGCTCACGTCCCTTATCTCGCCCTCGAGCCTCCCGAGCTTCTTCTTGAGCACCTCGGGGTCTATGTTCGTCGCCTCGAAAACGATGTACGTGCGGGCCTTGCTTATGGGCTTCGTGATAATGAGCACGTTGTAGTCCTCAGGGCCTATGGCTCCGGGCGGGCTGTACCAGCCGTACCTGCCCGTGACCACGTCCCCGTTCCCCACGTTAAACCTGTGATGCCCGGGCTGCGACGGCCAGTGCACATCCACGACGACGCCGTATCCCTCCGGCATCGGGGCGTCCGCCCCGTAAGAGTAAGCGGTGAAAACCAGCATGAGCGCAATAACCGGAAGGATCGGGCGTGTCATGGAACATCCTCCTTTAAATTATCCCAAATTATAACCTGTTTTCACGCAAATGTTAATACTCTATTTTAAGTATTTTAATTGAAAGCTTTAAATTCCGAGGCTTTCCTTGGAAATCGGGAGGGGTTTAATCTAAATATCAAGTTTTCACGGTGTATTCTGTCAATCCACCATAATAATCGCGGCAAGCCTGTCCCGGGCTTGACCCGGGAACCCGCTCCTACGAAATTACCCCTGAACCTCGTAGGAACGGCTTCCAGCCGCGACCATCACTGCATCAACCCTACCTCGTCATTTCGAACAACAGTTCTGAGCGTGCGCAAGAACCGGTCGCTGTTGGCTGATAACAAATAACTCACATCGACATCGTATATAATCTGCACAAACCAAAACGGGAAATCTATAATTGTCATTCTGAACCATGTCCCGGACGTGATCCGGGATCTATTCACGATCTCGTTTTTAAATCCCTGGTTTTAAGCTAACAGAACGAGTCACTTCGACCCGAAAGCGTTTCAAAAAGCTTAATGGCCGGCGTTCTCCCCTTGATTCCACATTATTTTAATCCCGGGCTATTTCATTTCTTCAGAAATTCGATTAAGATTAGCACAAGTAAGCCCCGGGAGGATGATCAGATGCGCATATTCCATCTTATATCATTAATGTTTTTCCTCGTATTCTCTTTATCATTTTCTGGTACCGGCGCTCAGGCTCAAGTTGATCCCTTCGTGAACGGCAGCTTCGAGACCGGGAATTTCACCGGATGGACAGTAGTTCAGGAGCCGGGCAGCGCGGGCAGCTGGTTTGTTTATAGCGGGGATGTTGCTCCTATTTCGCCCCACTTTGTTTTGCCTCCGCCTGTAGGCGTATTCGCCGCTATCTCCGACCAGCTGGAGTCGAGCTCTCAGGTCCTTTATCAGGATATAGACGTGCCGGCGGGATTATCGAGCGAGTGTTCCGTGATAATTTATTATGAAAATTTTGCGGAAGAATTCGTTACTGCCCCCGATCTGTCATATACGACGCAACCCAATCAACAGGCCAGAATTGATATAATGGACCCTTCGGCGGGGGATTTCGACGTGGGCGCGGGGGTGTTATTGAACATCTTCCAGACGAACCCGGGCGATCCGATATCGTTAGGTTATACCACAATAAATTTCGACCTGTCGCAGTTTGCGGGAACGAATGTCAGGTTCAGGGTCGCCGAGGTGGATACGCTAAATTATTTTCTTTTCGCGATCGACTACGTAAGATGCGGTACCCGTGATGTAACAAGACCGATCCCCACGCTCGGCGAGTGGGGCATGATCGCCATGGCGGGTGCGCTCGGCCTCGCGGGCCTCATTTTCGCCCGCCGCAGGCGGGTACGCGCAGCGTAGCGATTCTCCAGGCCTTTAATTCGGTTGTGAAACGCGGGTTTTAATAGGGAATCCTGCCCCCCCTCACAGGTAACTTACGTTATCGCGGCCGGCGTCCTCATTTTCCGCGATTCCGTACTTTCTGATTTCCTCGCATACCGCAATGACCACCCTGTCTCTCCCTTCCTCTTTCGCCCTGTACAGCGCTTGATCGGCCACGTTCAGGAGGCTGGAAGGCGATGCGGCGCTTTCCGGGTATACCGCCACTCCGATCGACAGCGTGATATTCTCGAGCATTCTGCCCGCGTGGAAGATCTGAATATTCTTAACGTTGTTTCTCAGCCTCTCGGCCCTCTTGACCGCTTCTTCGAGCGATATCTTCGGCAGTATCAGTAAGAACTCTTCGCCTCCGTAGCGGCAAGCGACGTCTCCTGAGCGCACGTTATCCTGCAGCAGCTTCGCCAGGGTGGTAAGCACGGTGTCGCCCGCCTCGTGCCCGTGCCGATCGTTGTATTTCTTGAAATGATCGACGTCCAGCAGCATGACTGCGACCGCGTCGTTTGCGCGTTTTGCGTATGCTATCTCCCGGCCGAGCGTCTCTACCATGTAGCCCCGGTTGTAGAGGCCTGTCAACGGGTCGCGTATCGATCTCTGCCGCAGCTTGTCCTGGAGCTTTATGTTCCTGAGCGCGAGTGAGGCGTATTCGGCTACCGATTTCGCCAGGCGCGCCTTGTTCTTAAAGCCTTTCTCCGTGAGATAGTTTACGCTGTCGGCGTACGCGCTTATGAACAGGACGCCCAGCGTGTTCGTCTGCGAAATGAGCGGGATGCAGAGGTAATCGTACGGCCGCGAGTCTTCGAGGTGGCCGCACCTGAGCTCGGTCTCGCAGTATTTCACGATATGCGTGGCACCCCGTCTGAGTCCCCAGCAATCGTCGATGGCGAATGCCTGTTTGGAAAGTCCCTGCTTGCCCCAGGCGGATACCTCCTCCACGAGGTCCCCTGAATCGTTTATCAGGCAGATTGCCCCCGAATCTGTAGGGAAGAGCTTGCTTGCGTAAAGCGATATAGTCTTGCACGCTTCTTCCACGCTCAGACAGGACTGTACCACTTCGCTCATATCGTTGAGTATTTCGATTTGCTCGTTACGCCGCTCGAGCTCGTGCACCCTGCTGGACAGGCTCTGGTTCGTCGCGTTGAGCGTTTTCTCCATATGTTTGTACTGGTCTATATTCATGAAATTCCCGAGAGTCGCTCTCTCCCCGTTGAATTCCACAGGCGCTACGGTCTCCATTATCCATTTCACTTCGCCGTCCTTGGTCTTGACCCTGTACTCGTAGGGCTTCGTGCGCTCGCCTTTGAGCATCTTTATTGCATTCTCCCTCACAAGCTCCCTGTCTTCCTCGTAAACAAGGTCTATGCATCTCGTTTTTTCGAGCAGCTCTTCCTCGCTGTAGCCCGTATATTTCTGGAACTGGGGGTTGACGAAATTGAAACCCCCTCCCTGGGCTATGTAGATTCCTATCGGTGAATTTTTGAAGAGGTTGATGTAAAATTCCTCGGACTTCCTGTGCTCGGTCAGGTCGTGGACAATGAGGGTATAATGCTGATTGTTATGCGAGGTGTAACCGCTCACGGCGAGCTCGATCGGAATGCACGATCCGTCGGTGCGGATCCCGGTGGCTTCTATTATCTTATCACCTTCGCTCGTCTCGCCCGTCGCCAATAGCTTCCGGAGGACGTTCCCATTTTTCCCGTGACCGTCGCTTATTATCATTTTGATATTTTGTCCGATGAGCTCTTTCGGCGGGTATCCGAACATCTTTTCGGCCGCCTTGTTGAGCGATTGTATTATCCCGTGTCCGTCGATTGCGAGTATGCCGTCAGCGGCGTTGTCCATGATCCCACTCGTGAGCTTGGTGTTCTCTTTAACCTCTGAAAATAATGGTCTCAAGTAGAGCAGATAAATCAGGGGAGCGCAAAGCAGGCTGAATACGGCGACTTCGATGAGTATGTGGGTGTAGTCGAACGGATATTGGTGGAAATGGTAATCCAGAACCTCCGCTATCACCTTCGTGACTATCAGTATCCCCATTATCTGGACGATCGCCACGATCGGACTGCTGATTACAGAGTTATGCCTTTTGCTCCACCATTTATGGACGATGTACGCAATGCACGACATCGTTATGATTAAGAGTATAAGATCTAGTTTGTTCATCGTAGCGCCTCTTGCTCTCTTAGTAATTTTGTAAAGCAAATCATATGCCAATTATTTGTTGAAAATTCCGCGACTTCCTTAGACATAACTCATATCAATCATGCACTATTTTCTTATTTTCCCCACAGACCTGCGACCTCAGGGGCGGCGCAAAGGACAAATATTGTCACTCTCTCCGCGATTTGGCAATTTTCATGCCCATCGTCTATTGTTGTTTATCTCTGCTCTATTCCATTCATTGACATTCCGCTCGGGGGATTCCTTAATATTCCTGTCATTTCGAACCGAAGCGTGAGAAATCTGTCTTTTACCTTTTCTTCTACTTCCTTCCCCCTCACAGGGGGAAGGTGAGGATGGGGGTAATAATCCCGTTCGCCTCTCCGTCCGTCGAAGCCCGAAGGGCGAAGTCGGATGTTTGCCTGGCGAAGTCCCGACAATACTGGGGAGTTGGAAACTTGGTGAAGGGCAAAGGACCGACTAATCCTTCCTTACTTTCACATTATTTTAATCCCGTGCTGTTTCATTCCATCAGAAATTCGATTAAAATTCATATGAGCAATTTCAAGGAGGATGATTCATGAAACGATATTTCGCTTTTTCTATTATTTTATCACTTTTATTACTTTCCTCGTTCCTGTCTATGAAAGCCCACGCTCAGTTGGAGCTTATCGAGAACGGGAGCTTCGAAACGGGTGACTTCACCGGCTGGACCGTGATTCAGGAGCCCGGGAGCGGAGGCGACTGGTTCGTTTACAGCGGGATTCTGACTCCGGCAAGCTCCCACACTGTACTGCCGCCGCCCGTTGGTGAATTCGCCGCCGTTACCGACCAGGGCGATCCGGGCTCCCAGGTGCTTTATCAGGATTTGGACATACCGGCTGGCGGCGGGGCTGAGTGCTCCGTCATAGTCTATTATGAGAATCCTGCCGAAGAGTTTGTTACCGCGTCAGATTTATCCTACCAGACCACTCCCAACCAGCAGGCGAGGATAGACATAATGGATCCTGCGGCCGACCCGTTTGACGTTGGGGCGGGTGTTTTGTTGAATCTCTTCCAAACGAATCCGGGCGATCCGTTTTCACTAGGCTACACTACTCTGAACTTCGATCTGTCTCAGTTCGCGGGTACGACTGTCAGATTCAGGGCGGCCGAGGTGGATAATGAGGGGTTTTTTAATTTCTCGATCGACGATGTGACATGTGTGGCGCAAGTTTCCGAGAACATCCCCACGCTCGGCGAGTGGGGGATGATCGCTATGGCAGGCCTGCTCGGTCTCGCGGGGCTTATATACGCCCGCCGCAGGCGGAGTCTCACAGCGTAGGCGGTTCATCACTCCTGTTGATTCGAGGATTGTTTTTCTCTTTAATTCCCTCCTTTTGTAAAGGAGGGTCAGGGAGGATTTTCATTTAGTTGCGTCATCCCCATATTTGCATTTACCCGCCCCCCGCGCATACTAACTAATGCATGATCAACACCGTAGACGAGTTCATGGACGAGTTCGTGAAGCACAAGGACAAGGTCGAATGGTACCTCCACCAGCCGACCCCGTTCGCGAACTTCACCGACATAAGGGGGAGGGGCGTCCTCTGCAGTCCCGTGACCGTCATGTGCGACCCGCCCGTGCACTACCACCTCGACTTCATCGAGCTCGATGTGGACATACACCATTCCTTCGAGCTCGTCGTCAAGAACGCCTCCGAGTTCAGCCTCGCCTCGCTCCTGGAAGCGGTCGAGAAGTACCCGCCCGAGAAATTCCCCCGGAGCCGCGCCAGGGAAGCTTACGAGCTCCGGAAGAGACTCCTCGACGTGCTGGGACTAACCGAGCCGGAATCTTAGGCCGGACATTTTTGAACCCGGCAAGCCCGCAGACGGCGTAAGAAAATCTGACATACTACACAGGCCCCCTCTCTCTTTTCCCGGAAGTTCTGCAGAACGCACGGTTATCACTAAATTTATAAGTGCAGTCTTTACGGCACGCTGCGTGCATATATAATAATTAAAAAAGCGTTAGGGAGGGGCAATATGAAAAAGCGTG
This sequence comes from Thermodesulfobacteriota bacterium, assembly GCA_040754335.1. Lineage (NCBI taxonomy): Bacteria > Pseudomonadati > Thermodesulfobacteriota > Thermodesulfobacteriota bacterium. The sequence continues at coordinate 70,733 of JBFMCV010000008.1, forward strand.
TTGCAGGACTCAAAGTTGTCGGCGTGGAAGAAAAGGTGAAGGAGAAGACTGAAGCCGCGAAAGAGCAGTATCTAGGTTTGATGGAGTTAAACAAGAATTTCCTTAAGGAAGCCCTTAAAGCCATGGATATGCAGCTCGAGCTGTGGCTCGCCATGCAGCTGGGAGTGCTCGATTTCATGAAGAACGTATTCGAAGTCCATCCGATGGTGAAACCCTTTGAGCATCACCTGAGCCCCTATTCCGAGCATATCCGGAACCTGAGCGAGTTCAACAGGGAAATCATCGAGTTGAAGAAAAGTAAAGCCGAGAAAATCGCGAGGAACTTGCAGAAGTACCACAGGAAGACAATCGAGAGCACGATCTCGGCGTTCGACAAGTACTGCGATCAGCTGAGCACGGTGTGAGTGGTGCCGGCTTCTAGATTCTCTCTTTGTTTTCATTCCCTCCTTTAGTAAAGGAGGACGATTGCAAGCAAGCGCGCAATCGGACGCCATTTGCTGATTACTGCCGGGTTGTATTACTCGACACATGTGTAAGATAAGCCAAATGAGGGAGGATTTTTCTTGAGCAATCCCTCACTTCCCCCACCTCGCGGAGATAAATTCGACCGCTTCGGGTATGTTGAGCGCGCGCGTGCTCATCCCCGTGCGGAGATAGAACTTCATGTCGTTCCCCTCTTTCAGGTAAACGGGCCTCGCTGAAGGGCTCGTTATTATCCTGCATATATCCTTACCCGAGACGGAGTGAAACACCAGGTGCACCAGCCGGCACGCGTCAGCGCCGAGCTTCTCCGAGACCGCGTTCATCACCTCCTGCGCGAAGCCGTCCCTGTCCTTCCTCTTGAGTATGCCGTAGTCGCGATCTAGCCCCGTCACCTCCCCCGCGTCGGACACCCCTACGATGAGCGTCCCGCCCTCGGCGTTCATAAACCCCGCGAGAGACTTGAGCGCGGCGTCCTCGACGAGCCTGCTCGCCCTCGATTCCCTGATGTCCCATTTGAACGTGGCCTTGAACTCGATGGTCTCTCCCTCGCCGTGCGCGATCAGCGCAAGCACGTCCTTCTCGAGCTCCCCGGAGAGCTTCCGAATATGGAGCGCGCTCCTGTATAACGCGCTGTAAAGGAATGCGGACACGAGCCCGAGGAAAGCGCCCACGCACGCGTAAAAGAGCGTCTTAAGAGGCATGCCGCCCGCGAGAGCCGCCGTAAGCTCGTGCATGGCGTAATCGATTGCCGAGCCCACAACGGGCCTGTGCTCGAAATAAAAGACGAGCGCGTTCACCGGGATCAGGAACAGCACCCCTACGGCCGCCCCTATGAGCACGGGTATGAGGTATAGCAGAAAAGCGCGTGTCGTGAATATCCCGCCGCCGTTCATTGGTCTGTTCAACCGCCTCTGGCTGAATATTATAAAGCAGTGCTTGCGGTTTAAACAGCGGTGTGTATTTGAATGTATCGCGGCTGGAAGCCGCTCCTACGATTCAGATAGCGTATCATTATTGTAGGAGCGAGTTCCCGGGTCAAGCCCGGGACAGGCTTGGCGCGATTCCTTTCATACATACTCCCAAACAGGTTCAGGATAAATTTCAAGCTGTGGATTTTTTATATTAAAATAGCTAAACATCCAATTCTGTCGGTGATACCAATTTCATAGTGAGTCCCCATGCACGACCCCGCTAACTTATTCGCCAGGCTGAAGAAATCCCCCTTCCGCTCCCGCTTCACCCTCCGGGGGAAGGAACTTATCTACCTTAGACATAAGGGAATAGACACTATAATGGATCACGCACGCGCCTTTATCGACGAACGCCTCGCCCCCGCCGACCCCCCTAAGGACGGCAAACAGACACCCATGCGGAACCACCCCGTCTTTATCGCCCAGCACGCTACGGCCACATGCTGCAGGAAGTGCCTCATGAAGTGGCACGGAATACCCGCCCGCGCCCACGCGCTCACCGGTGAAGAAAAGGAATACGTCCTCTCGATTCTCAGAAAGTGGATGGAGAAATATTTGTAGTTGACACTGTATCCGGCTCGATTAATAATGAACTATCGTCCCGGACACCGATCCGGGAATCTTATCTTACGCCTGCAGGAGCGGCTTTCCTGAATAGATTCTGAAACAAGTTCAGGACATGGTTCAGGACGGGGCCCGCGATATAAAGAGGTGTCACAACCAAACCAGGTGGTTGAACTAATAGAGCTTATTTAGCGCGGCACCAGTTTGATCGTCGTGGCTCTCGCCTCAGGGACTACCATTGGACTGACGTACTATGCTCCGTAACGGCAAATGCTTTCTCGCACCCCCCTATTTCAGATTTTCGGTGAAAAAGGACGTGAGCTCGTCAAAGGGTATATAATTCACACGGTCGTACAGGTCCACGTGCCCGGCACCCGGAACGATGTAGAGCTCCTTCGGTTCGGCCGCCAGCTTGTAGGCGTCTTCGCTGAACTCTCTGGAATGAGCGTTCTCACCCGTGATGAAAAGCATGGGACGAGGAGAAATCGTCTCTATGTCTGCGAACGGATAAAAATTCATGAACTTGACGTTGCTGGTCAACGTTGGGTGCGTCGTGAGTTTGGGAGACGAGCCCTTGGGGGTATATTCGCCTCGCGGAGTGCGGTAGAAATCATAAAACTCACGCTGAATGGGGTCAGTGTTTTCATTCAGCTCATGCACTGTCCCACTGGTGTATTTGGTTTCACCTCCGGTGAACTCCACATAGCGTTGCTCGGCTGCCTCTTTGATGATCTGCTTTCTCTGATCCAAGGTCAAAGAATGTCTGAGCGCGTTACGGTTAGCAGCGCCCATGTCGTACATGCTGACGGTCGCGATGGCTTTCATGCGCGGGTCGATCTTGGCTGCGCTGATGACAAAGCTCCCGCTGCCGCAAATCCCGAGAACACCTATCCGATCCCTGTCAACAAACGGCCGGGTGCCCAGGAAATCCACCGCAGCGCTGAAATCCTCGGCATAGATATCAGGCGAAACAGCGTTGCGGGGCTGGCCATCACTCTCTCCCCAGAAAGATAAATCCAGGGACAAAGTAACGAATCCCTGTTCAGCCATTTTCGTGGCATACAGATTCGCACTTTGTTCTTTTACTGCGCCCATAGGATGCCCGACAATGATTGCGGGATTTTTGGTGTTCTGCTTCAGACCTTTGGGAATAAAAAGATTCCCCACGACATTCATGTTGTATTGATTTTTATACGTAACCTTTTGCATGGTTACCTTGTCGCTCTTGTAAAAGTTATCTGCTCCTTTGGACATATCCTGAGCCTCCACTGAGATTGCACCAATAATAAGTGCTGATAATATGATTAGTTTTTTCATTTGACCTCCTGTTCTTTATCGAGCTCTATCGTTGCCTTTAGCGAACCGGGCACATTAAAAATCTCCTTGTTGCTGTCTATCTTTCCAAGAATGATGAGCCCATTGCCAGAGCTGGGCACAACTTTGTAAAAAATTGCCAAATTTCCCCACGGCGCGTAATAAGCAATATCACTGTCAGGATTGTTGGCAGAGCCTTCGATCGTTAGCTTTCGCGGGAGATAACCGATCTTTTCGGTTTTTACGTAATCTTCCAAATCAAGAGTCAGCGGCAGGAGAGATGCAAAATCGCGCGCCGCCGGACTGTCATTAAGAGTCCCTATCGCTTCCTTGTCTCCAACTTTTATTCTTATCTTCATACCTTTTCCCGATTCATTAGTTACTTCGGCTGGTTTAACGGAAGGAGCCGTAACCGCGCTCCCTCCATCGGCGCCGCAGGTGGAGTGGCTAAACATCATTACCGCCGCGAGAACCAAAAACATGCATTCCCTTGTTCTACTAAAACTGCGTTTCATAGCTCCACCTCCGTAAGTGCATCAATCCTGACCGATCTGCGCCATCTGTCTCGCATCCATGCGGCCGCCATAGATCTCGATCCGGGAGAAGGCCGTCTCGATCTCGCGAAGGTCTGCTGGCGTGAGTTGGACATTGACCGCGTTCATGTTCTCACGCAGGTGATCCATGTTACCCGTGCCAGGGATCGGAACAATCCACGGCTTCTGCGCCATCAACCATGCCAGCGCGATCTGGGCAGGCGTTGCACCCTTCTTGGCGCCGAACGTCGTCAGAATCTCGATGATCGGCTGGTTGTTCTTCATGACCATGGGGGAGAAGCGTGGGAACCCTGCTCGCAGATCGGTCTTCGGGTCGAAGGTGGACTGTGCATTCACATCCAGTTTCCCGGGCAAGAATCCCTGTCCCAGCGGTCCCCACGGAACGAAGCCGATTCCAAGCTCTTCACAGGCTTCAAGCACGCCGTTGTGTTCCGGGCTTCTTTCGATGAGCGAGTATTCGGTCTGGATTGCTGCGACCGGTTGAACGGCATGCGCTCGGCGAATGGTCTTCGCTCTCGGCTCCGAGAGGCCGAAGTGCAGGACCTTTCCGGCCTTGATCAGATCCTTGACCGTGCCAGCCACGTCCTCGATCGGCACGGTGGGATCGACCCGGTGCTGGTAATAGAGATCGATGCGGTCGGTCTTGAGACGCTTCAACGATTCCTCGACGACCTTCCGGATATGCTCCGGTCGGCTGTCCAACCCGTTTGTGCCATCGATCTTGAAGCCGAACTTGGTGGCGATGGCGACCTTGTCACGGACCGGCGCGAGAGCCTCGCCGACCAGTTCCTCGTTCACGTAAGGACCGTAGACTTCGGCCGTGTCGAAGAATGTGACGCCTCGCTCGTATGCGTCGCGAATCACTCGGATGCCTTGGGCCCGGTCTACACCCGGCCCGTAATGGCCGCCGCTGATGCTCATGCAGCCACAGCCCAGCTCCGAGACTTTCAGGCTACCGAGATTTCGGGTTCCCATTTTATCTTTTCCTTTTCCAGGTTCTAGAGACTGCGCGTTTAAACCTGCTGCCAGCAATATCCCTGCGCTAAGGAGTGCAGATTGCTGGATAAATTGCCTTCTCGTGCAATTCTTTTCTTGATTCATGATATGTCCTCCTATAAATATCTAGGCCTCATTTCTTTTACTTTTGTTCCACATCATCCGGCTGACTGATTGCGAATGCAACTACTGTTTTGTCCTGTGCTTATCAGTATAACCATCCGGGAATATGGTTATGTAGACAGATTCTGCTTATTTTTTGCCTAATAGTCCGAAACTCAAGAGAATCATGTTGTGAAACCGTGTGTCTTTTGATAATCTTTGTAAAATGAGTGAGGCAAACAGCATGGAAGATATGCGGAAGGTGTTTGCAAGCAGCATCGCCCGTTTGACCTTTACCGGTGACCAGCTTGAGACCGCAATTCCAACCTTGTCTTTTTATCGCCTGTTCGGACCCATGGAGCTTAAGAGCCATATATATGAGCCATGCGTTTGTTTGATAGCACAGGGAGCCAAACGCGTACTGCTAGGAGCAGACACGTATGTGTATGACTCGCGCAATTTTTTGATATCGTCCCTTCATCTACCAACATCTGTGCAGATTATCAAGGCGAGCCGGGAAAAGCCCTACATGGGGCTCATGTTGAAACTTGATCTGCGAGAGATTTCACGACTAATGGCAGAGTGTGATTTTCCACCGTCGCGTTTGCAGCAACCAAGCCGTGGACTGGTAGTCGGTGAAGTCACGTTGCCATTGCTCAACGCCTTTCAACGGTTGATCGACTTGCTTTCAGAGCCGATGGATATCCCGATTCTTGCACCGATCATCCAGCGGGAAATTATATACCGTCTACTTGTGAGTGATCAGGGGGCTCGTTTGCGCCATATCGTGTCTGAGGAAAGCCGGAGTCGCGAGATATCACAGGCTATCGATTGGCTGAGGAATAACTTCACTCAACAATTGCATATAGATGATCTAGCAGCTCAAGTCCATATGAGTACATCTACATTCCATCATCACTTCAAAGCGCTTACGGCTATTAGCCCACTTCAATTTCAAAAACGATTACGTTTAAACGAAGCGAGGCGGCTAATGCTCGCAGAGCGTATAGATTCAGGGACCGCGGCTTTTCGGGTTGGTTATGAGAGCCAATCCCAGTTCAGCCGCGAGTACAGTCGTTTGTTTGGCGAACCACCATTACGCGATATCACAAAATTACGCCGAATGGCGGATCCTGTAAGATTATAGATTAGAGTATCGGAGCACCAACACACGACTCAACTGGAGTTGAGAATTTCTTTTCTATATCCATGCCGAGGTGGAGTCGCTAATGATTCATAATAGTGGCAAACTCGTTCAGGATTAATTAATATCATAGAAACTACGGAGGACTTCACATGAAAGCAACAGTCTACCACGGAGCGAGAGACGTAAGGGTCGAGACGGCCCCCGACCCGGTCATGAAATCGGACAACGACGTAATACTCAGGATAACAAAGAGCGCCATTTGCGGCTCAGACCTGCATTTCTACAGGGGCGGCATCCCGCTCGACGACGGCTTCATCGTCGGCCACGAGTTCATGGGAGTAGTTGAGGAAGTCGGAAAGGGGGTCAAGTATTTCAAAAAGGGCGATAAGGTCGTGGCTCCTTTCTGGGTGAGCTGCGGGCACTGCGTCAACTGCCTTAACGGCTACCCGACATCGTGCAGGGGAGGGGGAGGGTGCTTCGGGTTCGGCGAGGCGCTCGGAGGTTTCTGGGGAGGACAGGCCGAGTACGTGAGGGTGCCTTTCGCCGACACTACTCTCGAAAAGGTTCCCGTAAGCCTCGCCGACGAGAGGGTGCTCTTTTTGGGCGATATATTCTCGACAGCGTATTTCTGCGCCGAGTGGGGGAAGATAAATCCCGGTAACACGGTCGCCGTATTCGGCGACGGGCCTCTCGGGCTTCTCGCGACCGCCTCCGCAAAGCTGTTCGGGCCTTCGAAATTGATTACCGTCGGCCGTCACGATTACAGGCTCGATATAGCCAAGAAGATGGGAGCGGATGCGGTAATTAACTCGAAGAACGAAAGCGCCGTGGACAAGATACTGGGGCTCACGAACGGGGAAGGGGTCGATGTCGCTCTCGAATGCATCGGGTCCAACCAGGCCGTGCTCGACGCGATAAAGATCGCAAGGCCCGGAGGCACCATATCGTTCATCGGGTTCATGTTCCAGGAGCTCCCCATTCCCATGCTCGATTTCTACCTCAAGGACCTCACGTTCAGGGGCGGAGTATGCCCGGCGAAGAACTATATAAGGAAGCTCCTGCCGCTCATAGAGACCGGCAAGATCGATCCGACGGCGGTCATCACGCACGACCTCCCGCTCACCGAAGCGCCCAGGGGGTACGAGCTCATGGACTCCAAGGCCGAGAACGCCATAAAGGTCGTCCTCACTCCGTGACTTAGGCTGCAATTAAACACGAATCTTCCCGAATAAGACGCTGAAATGCTGAATCAGAAAATTTCCCTCTCCCTTGAGGGAACGGTTCCGAGCGTGCGCAGGAACCGGTCGGACTTACAACGAAGCTTATGTAGCTAATCAGCTTCAGGCTCAATGCCGCTTTAACCAAATCAGGTGAAGGGTGAGGGTGTACCTTAATCTTCCTGTCATTCCCATTTTTAAATTTGATTATATCGCGGCTGGCCTGTCCAGAATACTGAATCAAGTTCAGCACAGGCCTGTTTCAGGAAAGCCGCTCCTACATTTATGATCACAAGCCCCCCCAAAGTCCGGTACGGAAATCTCGTCACTTCCCGATAACCCCGCCGTTACCGTGGCACTGCGCTCCCTCCTTAATTAATACTTTACAAAGCCGATAATAATGTTAATAATGTTCTTGTCCTTGTACTCACATGCAACAGTCGGCGAGTGGTGCTTCCGTGACGGGGACGAAGAATCTCAAACTTTTAATTCGTAACGAGGGTGATGAATGCTCATAAACTGGGATAGTCTCGGTATATCCGGCGAAAGCAGCTTCCTCCAGCTCTTCTACGATCCCCATTCGGAGACCCTGCTCGCGCATTTCTTCAGGGGCATCGGGAACGGTTACGGGCTCAAGAGCCTCTGGGCGCGCCGCATCCCGAACGACATGTATGTGAGGCTCACCCCTTCGGACGATCGCCTCAGCTTCGAGGACCCGGTGCTGTGCCCTTCCTCCCCGCACGTATTCGCTAACGTGATGCGCGTCGGCATGAAGGAGGGCGGTTTCGACGGGTACGAGTGGCACTCAATTCAGCGCATAGATCTCAGGTCGGGGGATGCGGACGTAATCGCCGCGAGCGGAGGGGCGGGAGTAAACGGAGGGCCCGAGAAAATATGGATAAGCACCCTACACGGCTCGAGCGCCGACGGGAGCGAGCTCTACTGCTCGGCGGCTTTCCAGAAGAGAGGAGAGGGCGCCGTCTCCCCGACCGAATACTACCTGTCGCGGCTGAACGTAAGCGAAGGGAGGATCGAGCGGATAACCAGGCTCCCGGCGACGTTTCTATAGTCCGGAAGGGCGAAGTCCTTCCCATGACAGTCGCGGGATCGTCACCGCCGCCGGATAAAATATCTGACGAAAACCGTCCCGGTTTAGGTTAAACTATACCGGCATACCACATAACGGAGGTAGTTTTAATGAGACCGGCAGTACTTTCTTTAATTATCGCACTACTTACGGCGGGGGCTTCTTACGCCCAGGATAATAACCGTCAGCAGATGAACATAACCAGCCGCAGTTATTCCCTGAAGTCGAGCTCTTACATGATGGGCAGGTACGCGGGGATACTGAGCGACATGATTTCGGGCGCGCTGAAGATGGATATCAGCGACGACCAGAAGGCAAAAGTATCGAAGCTCCGCGATGATTACATGTACCCCATGTCCAGGGACGAGAGTGATCTGCGCAAGGCCGATATGAAAGTCATGAAGATGCTCGGAGACCCGTCCTTCGACCCTGCCAAGGTGAAGGAAGAGATCGCGAAATCGGACGCGCTCGACAAAAAGGTCTCGGATATGTACGTCGACGCGCTCGTCTCTCTCAGGGACGCGATAGGCAAGGAAAATTATGTGGAGTTAAACAAGTCTGTTACCAGATACCGGGACAGCCTCGTCCAGATGAGGAAGAATAGACAGCCGCGTTCGATGACGCGCACCATGATGAAGAGCGAGCCCGAGAAGACGGGCACGCCTTCCCCGGCCCCGGATAGTAAAAATTAAGCGACCCGATGGAGATCGTACCGGAGGGACGACCGGGCAGGGACGCTCAGGCCCCGGCCCCTGCCGTTACACCAATCTGCCGTGCGAGGATTATCCAGATGAACATGCCCCTTACGCTGATCAGGAACCTGTTTCACAAAATCACGGAGCGCATCCCGTCATATAGAGAGCTCAAGCCCAATCCGCTCATTATGGTCTTCCTGACGGCTGCCGCTATCGTCTCGTGCGCCGCCAGGGAATCAGCTGAGCCTGCGGTCAATACGGACGCAGTAACCCCGGGGGCCTCCGCCGCCGAGGGCGGGCGAGATTCCAGGTCCGCGGCGCCTGAGGACGCCGAGGCTCACGGTCTGATGCCGCCGGGCTCGCACGTGGCGGCGGCATCCCGCGACGACGACTCATGGCGCCTCGTGACCGACGTGAACTCGGAGAGGGAGTTCGAAGTCTACGTCGACACTTCCACGATCCAGACGATAGACGGCGAGGTGTATTCGTGGAGCAAGCTCGTATTCGATGAAGACCAGAGGGACTCCGACGGGCTCGTCTACAGGGAGGTCGTTATCTCGTCCGCGATAGACTGCGCGAAAAATACCTATTCGTACAAGTCCTCCAAGTTCTACGACGCCCTCGGGCGCATGGTGTTCATGGAGAACATCGCCACGAACACGAGCGAGATACCCGCGAAGTCGGTCAGCAGGCACATTGCGGATTTCGTCTGCGGTTACGACCCGGCCGCGGCGAAGAAGGCGGCGCCTCCTATAGCGAATCCCCCGCAGAAATCAAAATAGGCCCGAATGTGTCTCGGACTCCTTTGCGTCGTATATGTGAACGACGTCCCACCCGCGCAAGTGGAGCGCATGAGAGATGAAGCTTCTGTGGCATCTTCTCCAGTCTAGCTCTGCGCACATGAAGGCCGTACTTTTCCCCGACGCAAGCGCTTCGAGAGTGTTTAGACCGTATTCGAACCCGGGCGTGCCCATGTACCCCTCGTATCCCCACTCCTTGAGCCCGCCGAGCTCGTTTATCCATACGTACTCTATGCCGTGCGCGGGGAGCTCTTTCTCAAGCACCTCCCTGTCGAAATGCGGGTTCCGCCTCGAGCGCGGATAGCTCCTTATGTCGGCCAGCGCCTCTATGCCGTAACGCTTCAGGATTCCGAGGAATTCATCGAGCGCCCTGTTCGAGTGGCCGATGGAGAAGATTTGCTTCTTTGCGTTGGAGTTCAAAGTTTCGGGATGCTATTCACTTTTAAGGTCATCGAGAATTTTTGTAATATCTTTGATGAGCTGCGGGATATTGTTAGTAATGGTTTGCCATACGAGATCATAATCAATGCCGAAATAAGCATGCGTTAAATTATCTCTCATACCCGCCATGTCTTTCCAGGGAACATTTCTATATTTTAATTTTATATCATCCGGAACACGTTTTGCCGCCTCGCCGATAATCTCAAGTTTTCTTATGACAGCGCTCGATGTTTTTTCATCTATATTGAAGTCTTCTAAATTATGTTCTTTTATGAATTCCACGATGTGATTGCAGGATTCTAAGATATCGTGGAGAAAGAGCGTTGAGTCCCTGCTCATAAATAAACAGTATCGGACAGTATCTTGTCCCTGATCTCGCTGCGGATGGCTTTTTCGGAAAGGACATCTACCTTGATATTCAGTTTTTCTTCCAGATATTCAGTCAATCCGGACAGTTCGAATAAGGAGGCCCCTTTTTTGAACCTGACAAGCACGTCGAGGTCGCTTCCCGCACGGTGATCGTCTCTAGCATATGAGCCGAAGATTCCCAGGATCTCAGCCTTGTAATTCCTGGACGCTTCTTCCCTGAGGTTCCTTAGATTGTCGATAATTTCACGTCTGGTCATGCGGTAATTATACCATTTCAAACCCGTTATTCGTCAATCCCATGCGTCCAATCATTTCAAACCCTTTCCCCTTCCTCCACTTTTCTCTCCCTTCCATGTATATTAATCCCCCAAATCAGCCGGATAAAAGAGAAGGAGTATCGAGCTCATGTCTAAGGGTAAACCGATTCTGGTCACGGGGGACAGGCCCACAGGGAGGCTCCACCTGGGGCACCTGGTAGGCTCTCTCTTGAACCGCATAAAGTTCCAGGACGACTACGACTGCTATTTCCTCGTGGCCGACCTCCACATGCTCACGACCCATTACGACAGGGTAGGCGAGGTCGAGCGCAACACGATAGAGATGGTCACGGACTGGCTTTCGGTCGGGATGGACCCGGCGAAGTCCACGTTCTACATACAGTCGCAGATACCCTACATCGCCGAGCTCTACGCCATACTCGCCATGTTCTGCGGCGTCCCCCGCGCCGAGAGGATACCAACTCTCAAGGAAAAGGTGCAAGACATGGGGGTCGGCGAAAACTACTCCGTAGGCCTGCTCGGATACCCCGTCCTCATGGCGGCCGACATACTCATGTTCAAGGCCGAGAAGGTCCCCGTGGGCGAGGACCAGCTTAGCCACGTCGAGCTCACGCGCGAGTTGGCCAGGCGTTTCAACTTCCTCTACGGCGAGTTCTTCAAGGAGCCCGAGCCCGTCATAAGCGAGACTTCGCGCCTCGTGGGGACCGACGGCAACAGGAAGATGTCGAAGAGCCTCGACAACTGCATATACCTCTCCGACAGCCCGAAAGAGGTCGAGGCCCGCGTGAGGAGCATGTACACCGACCCCAAGCGCATACGCGCCGACATCCCCGGCACCGTAGAGGGCAATCCCGTCTTCATATACCACGACGCGTTCAACACGAACAAGGAAGAGGTTGAGGACCTCAAGCAGAGGTACAGGACCGGAAGCGTCGGCGACGTCGAGGTGAAGAAGAAGCTCTCGCGCGCGATAAACGAGCTCCTCGAGCCGATACGCGAGAGGAGGCGGGAGTTCGAGAACAGGCCCGATTACGTGAGGGACGTGCTAAGGGAAGGGACGAAGAGGGCTTACGAGACCGCACACGGGAACATGGACGATATAATCACGAAGATGGGGTTGTATAAACCCTAGACCGCCCGATTCCATCTAGGTTTACACGGGCCCCGAGGCTGAATCCTTATCCTCTCCGTCAGGCTCGTCAGGGCCGTGATTCTCCCTGCCATTCCCGTCATCCTTGTAATATCTGTCGAGCCAGAAGAGCGCCCCGAACGAGGCGAGTATGCCGAGCGCGACGAGGAGCGTTGTCATCACCTGCTCATCGCCACGGGCTTTCCGCCGATGATGTCCTTCATGTGGTCGAGGATGATGGACTCGATGTAGCCGTTCGACATCACCTCGTACCCTATGGTCCCCGCAAGCGTGTAAGGCCTTATCGAATAATCTATCTTGACCCCGGTGACGCTGTCGGACACTTTGGTCACCTTGATCTTGAGGTTCTCCTGTGTGAATATCGTATCGGCTGTGCCCGGCGTGTATTTGGCTACCTTTTCCAGGTAATAGTTTACGTTGGAGTTGCTCGTATCCGACCTCGAAGGGTATGTGTACGACCTGAACAGCTTTCCGCCCTTTTTGTAAACATACGCTTCCTGGAGGCGTATCGAGCCGTCCTGCTGCTCGACGAACGCGACCGGCCACTTGAGGAACTGTACGCTCTCCACGGCCGCGCTGAATACCCTGTCGTAGGGGGCGTTGAAATTCGTCTCCTGATCCGTCTCGCCGGACGTTACTATCGCCCCTTCCTTATCGTCTTTCCCCGTCTCCGACGAGTCGGCCTTCTTTGTCCTGTATGATTTTGGAATATATACGCTCTTCTGGCCGCACCCTGCCAGTATAAGGAACGGAATTATAAAGAATATCTTTCTCATCATTCTCCCCTGCACTCTAAAAATGTAACATATTATTCCATAATTTCCCTCAAAATTTTAGCACACAAAGTGTGTGTTCTACGATTCTTCCCAACCTTCCCGGCTCGAACCGGCAACGAAATCCAACCCGTCCGCACTGAGGTGCGGAATCTGCGCTCATATACGTTTCTTCCGTCTCTTCTCCATACGGCCGACAAAACCCGTTCGTCCTGACGAGGGTAAACCCTGCGCGCAATTCTCCCCTTCCTGTCATTGCGAGGAGCGAAGAGACGCGGCAATCTCCAGAAAATGATAGATCGCCACGGCCTGGATCCTGAAACAATCCTGAAACTGGCTCAGGACAGGGTTCGGGACAGGCAGCCTCGCGATGACTGAAAAAAAGGGTTGTCAGCTCATATGTACGGATTTGTTCTCATCCGGATGATTTATGCAACCCGGCGGCCACTGCTTGATGTAAAAGCAGGACCGTGTATAGCGTAGGGAAGGGGCCCCGCACGAGCAAGGCCCCGCTTTATCTTGTCCGTTTGAACTCTACTCTTCCAGATCCTGCTGAAAGTCCATTATCGATCCCGACCCGCTGTCATCGCTCTCGCTCCGGAGCTCATCGGTCAGGTCTTCGGCGACGACCGCCGCGGCATCTATGAGAGCAGAGGTCATGTCGTCAGTCGAAGGCGCCTCCCCTTTGACGGCCGTAGTGCTCAGGAAAACTATATCCGAGCACTCCCCAGTTATATTGAACCCGAGCGGCTCGCCCGCCACGACGACGTTGTCAACGAAAATCACGGTCCTGTTGACTACCAGGTCGCAGATTCCAGAGGCGTTGAATATCAACTCGTCAAGGAGGCTCCCGTCGAAGTCCGTGTCGAAGACCCCGAAATCCACTATGCAGTGAGTGGAGGACGTGGCGAAAGCGCCTAACCCTAGTATCGCGCCGTTGAACGGGATGTCCGTAAGCACCAACGATACGTCGAACCCGTTCGAGGTGAGGCCGACGAGTATCGCGTTGAACGGGTCGACGAAGAACACGCCGATGTTGCTGAAGTTCGTGGTGAGGGGCGGGCTCTGGCATACGAATCCGTTCTCGCAGTTGTTTATGTTATTTACGCCCGCGCCGCCGTCGCAGTCGTCGGTTCCGCCTGCTCCGTTCAAGGTATCGTTGCCGTTATTGCCTCTCAGAGTGTCGTTGCCGAGGCCGCCCAGGATGAAGTCGTGCCCGGCCTGGCCGAATAACGTATCGTTCCCGCCTTGCCCGAATACCTGGTCGTGGCCTGCACCGCCTCTTATCGTGTCGTGGCCGGCTCCTCCGCATATTACGTCGTTACTCCCGAGGCCGTATATCTCGTCGTTCCCGCCCAGCCCGTGGATCACGTCCGGGCCCGGGGTGCCGAATATGACGTCGCCGAATGGCGAGCCGACGATCGTAACGAAAAACCCGTTGCACCTTAACTGTGCAAAGGCATCTGCTGAATACAAAGCGCTTGCGGACGCAAGCAATAAGACGTACGAAAAGGCTATGAATACGCGTCTCATGGCGAATACCCCCTCTAAGGTTTTTACAATTTGTAAAACCCACCGCCTCCATCCACATGATAGCAAAACGTAATAGTGTTGTAAATACATTAAACATTGAGAGCGGCGGCGTTCGGTATTATCAAGTGTTTACAGCGGATAGAGGACGGGACTGGGGCTCAGAAATCTCTCCCGTTGCCCGAATCCGGGAGCTCCGTGAGGGCCCGCGGGTAAGGCTCGAAAAAGGTCTGGCGTCCCATGTATTCCTGCTCGTATTTTATCACCCAGGACTCGAGCACGGCGAGGACAGCCGAAAGCGGTATCCTCTCCTCCCTGTACGCAGCGAGGAGGTCAAGGAAATGGGCCTTTTCCCTCCCGGTGAGCCTGTCGGAGAAATATCCGAGGGCGTGCATGAGGACGTTTATCGATGACGGCCGCTTCCGGGGCGATGCGAGCGCGTGCCCGAGCCTCTCCCCGTACGCCGCGATAGCCTCTCCGGGCGGCTTCTCATCGGAATTAGCTGTTATTCTTCCGAGCGTCCTCAGCTCTTTCCGGCTGTACGACATGAGGAGGAGCTTGTTCTCGGTGTGGAAGTTTATGAGGGCGCTCGCCGTGCCCGCATTTTTCACTCCCCTGAAGCGGGCAAGCGTGTAGAGCTTGGTCAGGAAATGCTCCCTGATGCGGAAATTCCTGAGCCGCCCCTCGTCCTCGACGGCAAGCCCCGGGAACCTCTCCAGCACGGCCCCTGCGAAGAAACCCGCCCCCTTGCCCGACGCTACCTCGCCGTAGGGGCCGGGGAATTCCTTCGCGTCGCTTAACCCGCACGAAGGCGAGCGGCTCTTGAGTATGAACCCGTCCGCTTCCGTCAGCCCGCCCAGGAACCTCGCGGAGAACCCGCGCATGAGCGCCGTGAGGTCCCTCCCTGTCGCGGGCTGAATGAGCCTCCTCTCGCCGCCCTTGCTCACGATCCTCACGGGGTCGCGGGGTACGCCGAGGCCTATTTCCAGCTCCGGGCATACGG
Organism: Thermodesulfobacteriota bacterium; assembly: GCA_040754335.1. NCBI lineage: Bacteria > Pseudomonadati > Thermodesulfobacteriota > Thermodesulfobacteriota bacterium. The sequence goes on from JBFMCV010000008.1 coordinate 86,207, forward strand.
GCCTGAACTCCACCCAGCGTTTCAGGGCCCCGACGAAGTTATCGGGGATAGTCTGTCCGTTGTACCTGCAAGCGTCGAACTCGAAACACCTGCTCGCGACGACTACGGGTTTGGGAAAGGTTCTCATTTTACATTATGCGGTGTTCTGCTGATGACGACTCTTATAAATCTTACAGTAAAGCTCTCGGATGCGCACGGCTTTTCTATCCTTCAATACTTCAATAAACTCAGGACGGGCTCCTGCCCGGGATGGACGAACCGGTTGTATTTTATTCCCTCCGCTTGTCCTGAACCATGTCCTGAACAGGTTTCAGTATTGTTTCAGTAACTAAAGGAGGGATAGGGAGGATTTAGCTTTATAATCTCTTTTCGAATCTACTACTGAAGCGTCGTCGGCCTCTTCTCATCCTCAGGGGCAAGCGAGCGGTTTATCGCCTCCCACCTGGAGAGCAGCATCGCGAGCACCTTCTCGGCGTCCTCGGCGCTCCCCTCCCTGGCGAGCGTCAGCACGAGCCATAGCTCCGAGACCGAGTCCTCGGTCCTTATCTGCTCAGGCTCTATGCGCGATGTTATCTCTCCGTAATTGAGGAGCACGAAGCTCTCCGGGTCGAATCCCGAAAGCCAGTGCCTCAGGTTGCCGGCCCCCGAGCCGAGGTCGCTCAATATGCCCGAGAGCGTAGGGCTGCCCGCGGCGCCCGGCGAGGCGAGGAAGGCGTCTATGTCGTTCACGGCCGCGTTCAGCCTCCCGAGCGCGGTCCCCACCCTGGTCTTGTAATAGATGGCGTCCTGCCTGACGGCCCCGAACCCCGTGTGCGTGAAAAAGTACTTCTTCTCCGTTCCGTCGTACATGAGGAACCATTCGAGCGGAATGAAATTCTCGGCGCTGAATATATTGGGGTTCGCCTTTGAGCCCACGGGCGTGAGATAGTACTTCCCCTCTTCGTCCTTCATGAAGAAGCAGTCCTCTATCATGTCCTTGTCGATGCCGAGCTCCTTCGAGAGAGACTCCCTGAACGCGCTGTACTCGCTCCCGTACCACGCCGTATTGGGCGTAGCCGGGCCGTCCTTGAACCTCTCGTAAAAGGAGATGTAGCTCCGCCAGTAATCGTATTTTTCCCCCGTCTTGTCGAGGGGCTCGTATGTCATGAGCACTGACAGGGCCATGGCTTATTTCTTAGTTTAGCAAATTGTCCTGGAAATCCCTAGCGGCCGGTCTGCCCGAGAGGGGAGGGGAGAAGAGGGGAGAGGAGCCGAACAGGCATGCGGGGTCAGGGGAGCCCCGTGTCCTTCTTGATCTGCGAGATGTAATCGTCGTCTATGCGCCCCCCGGAATACGCCTCGTGCGCGAGGTTCCTCATCTCGTAGTGGTTCACGATGGGCCTCGGGTAGGGGAGCTTGTACGTGAGCGGGTTGTGGATCTTTTCCGGTTCCACCGAGGCGAGGTCGGGTATGTATTTTTTTATGTAGAGGCACTCCGGGTCGTAGTTCTCCGACTGGAGTATCGGGTTAAAAATGCGGAACGGCTTGGGGTCGGCCCCGCAGGACGCCGACCACTGCCAGTTGCCTATGTCCACTGTCTCGTCGTAGTCGACCAGGTGCTCGAAGAAGTGCCTGTCCCCCCACCTCCAGTCGGTGATGAGGTCCTTCGTCAGGAACGACGCCACTATCATCCGGAGCCGGTTATGCATCCAGCCCTCTTCCCTGAGCTGCCTCATTCCCGCGTCCACGATAGGGTAACCCGTGCGGCCCTCGCGCCAGGCGTCGTACCACTTCTCGCTGTTAATCCACTTTATGTTCCGCCTCTTTTCCTGGAACTCGAGGCTCCTCGTCTCGGGGAAGTTGTGCATGATGTGGTACCAGAACTCCCTCCACGCGAGCTCCGATACGTATGGGTTCGGGTCGGTCGCGGCCGAGACTGCCGCCTCGTAGACCCTCCTCACTGATACTATGCCGAACCTCAGATACGGCGAGAGTCTGGACGTCCCGTCCAAGTAAGGGAAGTCCCTCGTCACGCCGTAGTCGCCGAAATTGAAGTCCCTGAGCCTGGTGACCGCAAAATCGGGAGGCCAGTGCCTGTTCTCAGCCCCGGGGAGGTCACGGAGCATGTTTTCAGCGGGGGCGGACGGTATGGGAGGCGAGCTTATCTTCTGGGGCGCGTCCGCAGCAGCGTTCTTTTGCTTGCCCTGCCATATGCCGTAGAAGGCGTTAAACACCTTTCTCTGGTCTATCTCGTGAGGGGGGACGAGGAACGTGTCGTCGTACTTCCTGAACACGGTCCCGTGGAGTCTGCACTGGTGTTCGACCCCGAGGTCGCGCTTTACTCCCGAGAAGCCGTACGCCCTGTTCGTGTACACCGCCTCGGCTTTCTGAGTATTGATGAGCGCGGGGATTATCTCCTCGGCCTTTCCCCTGAGCACGAGCAGGTAAGATCCGAGCCGCCTGAGCTCGGCGTCTAAGCTCAGGAGCGCGTCCGAGAAAAGCGCGAGCCTCTTGCTCCCTTCAGCGTATTTTCCGAGGATCGAGTCCTCGAGGACGTAGAGGGGTATGACCTCCCTGCTGTCCCTCACCGCGTTCAGAAGCCCGGTATTGTCGTCCGTCCTGAGATCGCGCTTGAACCAGAAAATAGACCTGCCGTGTATCATCCGTCCTGTCCCATGCCTCCTCGAATAAATGTCGATCCAAATGGCGCACGCTCTCTTCGCGCGCCGGAATCCGTCCCCTGAGCCGGTTGTGCGGAATATCCCCTGTGACAGGCCGGGGGTGACCTTCGCGTAATGCCTGTCCCTTCAATTCTACTCTGTAACTTCGGCGGATTCTACAAAAAAATACGACGGGCACACAATGTGCGGTGCGTATCGATTTACACTCTGCACGGAGCGCTATTTTTATTTCCCTTCCCCTCATAGGAGGGGGGAGGGCATGCCCTGAACCATGTCCCGGACACCGGTCCGGGATCGTTTCAGGGTCAGGGTGGGGGTGACACCATTCACTCATCCAATCAACAAAACCCGTTCATCCTGAGCCTGTCGAAGGATGTATTACTTTTTCTGTTATTGCGAGGCAGCGTGTGCAGACTTGGCAACAAGTGAGAAATCTATTCTTTCATCTTCAATTCCCTCCTTAGAAAAAGGAGGACAATTCCGAGCAAACGAGGAATTGGTCGGTACTGATAAATGGCAATAAAATGCCTTAATCGGCGTAACGTGGGTAGTAAATTCAAATTAGGGAGGATTTAGTTTTCCATTTTTAAATCCCCCTTTACAAAGGGGGAAATAAACATCTCTTGCTGGAATCTCGTCTTTTCGGTATAACCCAATCGCGGCTGGCCTGTCCTGAACCATGTCCCGGACTAGTTTATGGATCGCGACCGTGGCAATCTCGCTTTTTTCATGAGATTGCTTCGCTTTGCTCGCAATGACAGACTGTAAACCTCACAAATACCCCTTGAGCATCTCGCCGAGCCCCGATTTCGATATCTTCTCGAGGGCAGCCTTCTCTATCTGCCTTATCCTCTCGCGGGTGACGCCGAACTTGCTCCCTATCTCGTCGAGCGTGTATATCTTCCCTTCCCCGAGCCCGTATCTCATCCTGACGATCTCCTCTTCCTTGGGCGTGAGGGACGAAAGGGACTCGTCGAGGAGCGTCTTTATCCTTATGTCGGATACGGCGGACTCCTGTCCCTCCCCGAGGTCGGGCATCAGGTCGACGTAGGTCTTTTCGTTGTCGTCGGTCACAGGCTTGTCGAGCGATAAGACGTTATCGGTGCCGTCGAGCACGGCCTGGACCACCTCCCTCGAAAGGCCGGCTTTCTCGGCGATCTCTTCGGGGTAGGGCTTCCTTCCGAGCTCATCTTCGAGAGCGTACTTCGCCCTGAATACCTTTCCCGACTGCTCGAGCACGTATACGGGCACCTTTATGGTCCTCGTCTTCTCGGCGATCGCCCTCGAAAGCGCCTGCTGAATCCACCATGCGGCGTAAGTCGAGAACTTGAAGCCCTTCCTGTGGTCGAACTTCTCGACCGCCCTTATGAGCCCGAGGTTCCCCTCCTGGACGAGGTCCGTGAGCGGAAGCCCTCTCCCGAGGTGCCTCTTTGCAATGCTCACTACGAGCCGCAGGTTCGATCTTATAAACCTGGACTTCAGCTCCTGCGCCTTATACGAATAAACCTTCATCGTGGCGTCGAGCCTGTTTTTGTCTATCTCGGGCTTCGTTTTGAGCTTGCCGCCCGCGAGGCGCTCCAGGTCCTTCTGAATCTTCCTGGCTTTCTTTTCGCACTCCTTTATCTTGGCCCCTAGCTCTTTCTCGTCGTCGGGCGTAAGAAGCGGCTCGGTCAGCAAGTCGCGGAAATAGACCTGCAATACCCTTTCCTCCTCGTATTTGGTCCACTTCCTTTCCTTCTCCCTGCGTTTTTTGGCGGGGGAAGCTGCCTCTGCTTCCTCCTGCTCCCTGAATGTATCGTAGGCGTTTTCAAGCCTGCCGCGCTGGATGAAAAAATCCTCGTCCGAGTAATCCCCGGAGGAGAAATATCCCCTGTCGAATTCGTTGTCCATTATTTTAATACCCCCCTGCTTCTCTCTATATACTTTATATATTCCTTTAGACTCGATTTACAAGGGCCGGGATTCATCCGGCCCCGAAATTAAATGCAATTAAATAATGGCCGGATCAGGTCTCAACGGTACGGTGTCTAATGGCTGTCTAATATATTATATAGATGTCTAATATATGTCAAGCATCACAGGTGAGACCGAATTGTCGGAACAGGTCTCCTGAAACTGCATTTACGGCTCTACAATCATAATTATCATACAAAAGACAGGCAGGTTACAATACATTATTAATCAACTTATCGAATATAATGCAAGCCTGACATGAAATATTCTACATATGCTTGACATACCTTAGACAAGTGTATAACATTACCACCATGCAGGGCAGCCGTGAGGATTCGACCAGGAAATTTTCCATGAAGGCGGCCTCCAGGATGACGGGGCTCACTCCCCACGCTATACGGGCATGGGAGAGGCGTTACGGAGTAGTCACGCCTGGAAGGGACTCCAACAACAGGAGGTTCTACAGGGAGAGCGACATTGAGAGGCTCGCCCTCCTCCAAAAGGCTACCGGCGCGGGGCACCCGATAAGCCAGGTGGCGGGGTATTCGAAAGAGGAGCTCCAGGAGATAGTGGGCGCGATGAACGTCATCGATATGCCGTCCAGAAAACCCGTAGAAACCTTCAGGCAGGCTCCCGCCGCGGGAGACCTTTCGATCGTCAGGGATTTCGAATCGTACATGGACGGTATCCTTGCAGCAGTCGAGAGGATGGACAGGAAATCGCTAGAGGAGATCCTGATAGCGGTCGAGACCGAGGTCGGGAGGAACGCGCTCCTCGAGAGGGTCGTCGTGCCCATCATGGAGAGGATAGGCGACCTCTGGAGGAAAGGGGAGTTAAGGATTTCGCACGAGCACCTTGCGACGCAGGCGGTGAGGACTTTCCTCGGCGGCCTCCTCGCCCTGCAGAAGACATTCCCCGGCGCGCCGCACGTAGTGGTCACCACTCCTTCCGACCAGGTCCACGAGTTAGGAGCGCTTTCGGCGGCGGTCGCGGCAGCGAGCGAGGGGTGGAACGTCACTTACCTCGGGCCGAGCCTGCCTTCCGAGGAAATAGCCGGGGCCGTGGCGTATAACGGCTCGAAGGCCCTCGTCCTGAGCCTCATATACCCCGAGAGCGACCCTCTCGTAGCGCGCGAGCTCCGTAAGCTCAGGCGCTACCTGCCGGGCCTCCCCATCATAGTCGGCGGGAGGGCGAGGCAGAGCTACTCGCAGGTGCTCGGGGAGATAGACGCCGTCGTCGTTAACGACCTCTACGGCGTCCGCACAGTGTTGGAATCCATCCGCACTAACGGCGTCGCCTGATCTTTCTTCTATAGGGGCGCCATTCCCGTATCAAGTTCCTGAATCAAGTTCAGGACAGGCCGGGACAGGCCTGGCGCGATCTATTCTCTGCCAGTCTTTGCGAGCGTAGAGCGGCAATCTCATGAATAATGCGAGATACTGAATAGATCCCGTATCCAGTACGGGACATGGTTCAAGGTCGGGAATGACAACAAAGAGAGATGCGAAATTGTGCTTGAAAAGATTTGCTGCGAGCTGTGATCCTCAAACGCGGCCTACACTCTCGCAGCCCTTCTCCTCCTCACCGCAAAGAACACGCCTACCAGCATCAATCCCGCCGCTGCCGCGAGCATCCCCCATTCCGACAGCGTCGGGATATTGGTCGGGGCCATCCTGAGCGCTATGGTGCACGCTCTCCAGTCGGCGGGAACACTACCTACAATAAGATCTCCGGTGGGTCCGCCTTCCAGAAAAAGAAAGCTCTCGCCGATCGTTAGCACAAATTCACCGGACTGACTATTTATTCCTAGAGCGGTGAATACCCCCTCAAAGACTTGATCGGGCTCGACAACAGGGTTCTGGAAAACATTAAAGCCCAGTGTAATCACTCTGATCACGGCGGAGCGCGACTCGGTGATGACCGAGGGAGCGGTGATCAATTCATTCGGCCCGCCTGTATTGCACGCGACGTCGATTACCGGGTTGTCAGGGTCTACTCCCCTATACCTGAAGGCCCCGGCGGCGAATGCGTCAGTAGGGTCAGTCCAGCTGCAGGTGATATCCGTGGAGTCGGGGGAGCCGTCGAACCTGCCGTATATACCGAGTATGCATTGTTCGTTTCCTCCGCATTCCCCCTCATCGAGCGTCGACCAGCTGTCGGGGACCGGATCGAGGAACGTATTATTACCGTCGGAGTACGTGGAGCACATTAACAGCTCGAAATCCCCCGGGAATCCCGAGCCTGTTGCGATAACCCCCTGCGTAACATCGACGTCGATGTCTATTCTCGTTCCCGTGGATTCGATGTCGACTAATTGGACGACCGCGTGGGAAGCGGTTACGGAAAGCAGTAATAAAGGAACCGCATAAAGAAATGTCTTTAAATTTTTCAACATCACCATCCTCCTTCAATTCGTTTTATTTTATGCGGATTCCTCCCCGGCGATAGCCGGCCTGGGCGGAACCCGGTTAATTCCTATATTAGGTTCTGACTGCCCTTCTCCTCCTCACCGCAAAGTACACGCCCGTAATCATCAATCCCGCGGCAGCCGCGAGCATCCCCCATTCGGAAAGCGTGGGTATCGTCGTCGGCGCGGCCCTTAATACGACAGCGCAGGTCCTCCAGTCATAATCACCAGGGGGGAAAATACCTATTTGGGGAATGGACCCGCCGCTCGGGAATAAAGCGCTGAACCCTATTGTGGCTGATTGCTCGCCGAATTCGCTGCCTCCTATTGCAAAGAACTCTCCCTGAAAGATCGGAACTGCCTGGGGCGATACGGAAAACATACCAACATCCAGATTTCCGATCTGAGCGACTATGATAACGGCTGAGCCGGGATCCGCTTCAAACGGTGGCGTGGTGACCGCTGTTTGCGGGCCGCCCGTGATGCATGATACGTCTATAACCGGGTCGAACTGGTCGACCCCGTGATACCTGAAAGAGCCGGCCGAAAAAGCGTCCGTCGGATCGGTCCAGCTGCATGTGATGTCCGTGGAATCGGGCGAGCCGTCGAACCTCCCGTAAATGCCGAGTATACATTGCTCGCTTCCTCCGCATTCCCCGGTATCAAGAGTGGTCCACCCGTCGGGAGCGGGGGGGAGGAACGAGTTGTTTCCGTCAGAGAACGTACCGCACATTATGACCTCGAAATCGTCCTCGAAGCCCGAGCCTGTCGCGATAATACCGCTCGTGATGTTGTTGTCGATATCGAGCCTGAAGCCGCTCGACTCCGTGTCGACAAGCTGAACGACCGCGGGAGAAGCGGTTACGGAAAGAAGAAATAAAGGGAAAGTATAAAGAATAGACTTAAGAATCTTCTGCATCGCCATCCTCCGTTAATCGGAATTTTTTATACCGATTGTATACTTAATATGAATCACTTGCTGCTTATTCGTATATTAAACCAAAATATTCAGCATCCCTTAATTCAACCCGCTCATCCTTCGACGAGCTCAGGACGAACGGGTTGAAAATTCATCGTGGGTCATGCATCCTGGATCTTTCTTTTCCTAATAGCAAAGAACACGCCTACCAGCATCAATCCCGCCGCAGCCGCAAGCAGGCCCCATTCGGAAAGTGTGGGGATATTTGTCTGAAACGCCCTGAGCGCGATCGTGCAGGCCCTCCAGTTGTCTGACTCGGTCCCAAGCTGGAATTCTTCTTCCCCGGTAGGCCCCGACTCTTCAAACGTCGATGAGGCGGCGAAGAGCTCGATTGTCTGGGTGCCGGAAGAGGACGTAGTCTCAAACAATGCGTTTTCGGCTTGTGCGGTAACTTTCGGGATCAGGTTATACCTGAGCAGAGATACGATCCAGACGACCTCGGAGCCCGGTTGCGTATTTATAGAGGGAGCCGTGGCGACCAGTCCAACCCCTGTCTCGCATCCGACGTCTACAATCGGGTTGTTTATGTCCACCCCCGAGTACCTTAAAGCCCCTGCGGCGAAAACGTTCGTGTTGAGGTCCCAGTTACAGAAAATCTGGGATGCGCCCGCCGATTCGTCGAGTCTCGTCCAGATAGCAAGCTCGCAACTGTCCACTCCGCCGCAGCCGCCCGAATCGAGCAGTGAAAACACTCCCGGCGTGGGGTCGAAAAAGGCGTTGGTTTCATACGCGGTCGTGCACGTAATGATCTCGAAATCGCCCTGTTTGCCTGAAGGTATATTTACGGGTGCCTGATTGAAGAGGCCTTCCTGGTGATTGGAACTGACCCCGTCTAAAATTATCTCGGCATTCGACGGGGATAATGAAGTAAGGAGCATAAATGCCGTAACACCAATTATTTTGATGTAGGTAAGCATCGCCATACTCCTTTAATCATATTTACACAACAATATCACAAAAGAGAGTGTTTTAGAAGGATCTTATGATTTTCCGGGTGTCCGGACGGGTCAGGAACCGGGGGAATTTATAGCCTGAAGTTCCGACTCAGACGCTCCGCCCGTCGGCAGGTCGCTTTAGGACTGCCTCGCGATAACGGAAAAATGAAAAATAGGGTGAGGAGGTACAATAATTCTATAAATCGAATGAAACCCGTTCGCCCTGAGGCGCAGAATCTGCGCTCATATATGATTGCTCCGTCACTCCTCATCTTTCGCTAAATATAGGAGCGAGGATAATACTGACCTGCGAGCCTGTCCTGAACGGAGTCGAAGGGTCGAAGGACGAGAGAATATTCATCGCGGCTGGAAGCCGCTCCTACAGATGACGTGTGCCGGGGTATTCGACCTAAGCCCTCGCCTCCCTTCTCCTCCTCGCCGCAAACCACACTCCCGCAATCATCAATCCCGCCGCCGCCGCGATCATCCCCCACTCGGAAAGCGTGGGTATCGGGCGGCTGATATCGATTTCAGGTCCGAAAGCGATCGTGCAGGCGCGCCAGTCTCCCTCGACAAATGTGTCGAATTCGTATTCTCCGGTCGGGACGGTATCTTCAAACGCGAAACTATCTCCACTTCCGACGATAAATTGGCCAAGCGAACTGCCGCCGAACCCAAAGTTTCCTTCCTCCACCTGGTTTGAGCCGACAATTTGCGTCTCTAATATACCGCCGTATGCAAACGTCCTGACGACTGCCGAGCCTGCGCTAGTCAGTATCGACGGAGCGGTGGGGACGCCGAAGCTGCCTGTGTTACATTCGACGTCGATAAAAAAATCAGCCGGATCGACACCGCTGTATCTGAACGAGCCGCCTCCGTAGATGGTCGTGGGATCGGCCCAATGGCACGTGCTCAGTGAAGAGTCGGGGGAGTCGTCGGTCCTGTAAAATATTCCCAGAATACATCCTCCGCTTCCCCCGCAGCTTCCGCTGTCGAGCGTCGTCCACCCCGGCGTGGCATTGTTAAAAGCGTTTGTGCTGTCTGAAGGCGTCGCGCATATCAATATCTCGAACTGCCCTGACTCTCCTCCGGGGATCGGTATCGTGCCCTGGTTCAAATTCGGGATTGAGTTTACATCCACGTCGACCCCTACTAGCTCTACAACCGCATTGGAAGCCGTTGCGTGGAAAATAAGGATTAAATACGCTATTACAGCTATGGAGATCCTGCTCATGGCAACCATCCTCCTTTAGTCGTACTTACTCAACAATATCATAAATTAGCCTGTTTTTGAAGGATTACCCGATATATCCTGTGGCTCGACGGGTCAGGAACCGGGGGAATTTATAGCCTGAAGTTCCGGCTCAGACGCTCCGCCCGTCGGCAGGCGGCTCGGGCAGGCCCGTGAGCCCCCATGCGATTATGAGTATGAACCCCGCAATGAGCGGGAGCGCGGGGTTTATCTGGTAAAGATACCCCGACATCATGCCCCCAATCGAAGCCCCGAAGAAGGAGAGTAGGTTGTATATCCCAGTGGCGGAGCCCCTCTTTTCCTGCCCCACTCTCTGGGTGAGGAAAGCGGGGAGTAGGGACTGCATTATAGTGTGCCCGGCGAAATACGCCATGCCCGTCCCGTAGAGCACCCACCTGAGCCCCGAGCCCGCGGGATAGACGAAGAACGCGAGCGCGATGAGCGCCCATCCGGCCTTGGCAGCGGTCCCGAGGCCGCCCGACCTTTCGGCCCGCCTCACGTACGGGAATATGAAGAGCGCGCTCGGGATGAGCGTGATGAGATATACGAGCCACAAGTGGTCGTCGCCAACGCCGAGCGCCGTCCAGGATAGGGGATACACGAAGACGAACAGGTTCACCAGCAGCGACGTGACGAGCGAGGCCGTGAACAGCGTCCTCATCCCGGGCGCAAGCGCGATCCTCCATACCGCCGTCTTATCCGCCGAGGGCTCCTCCTTGTTGATCGCGGGGAAGAAGAAGAGCGTGATAAGGAGCGACAGCGCCCCGAGGCCGGCGAGTATGTAGAAGAGGCTCGAGAACCCTATCCGCGCCGCGAGGTAAGGCCCCGCGACTATGGCCATCAGGAACGCGACGCCTATGGAAACCCCTACGATGGTGAACGACTGCGCCCTCACTCCGGGCCGCGTGATATCGCCCAGGGACGCAAGCGCGACCGAGCTCACCGCTCCGCTACCCTGTATGACGCGGGCTATGATGAGCTCCCATATCGTATCCGCCATGCCGCAGTAGACGCTGCCCGCGGTAAATAGCAGTATCCCCGCTACGAGAACTGGCTTCCTGCCGAGCCTGTCGCTCGCCCACCCGAACGGGAGCTGGAGTATGCTCTGCGCGAGCGCGTAAATGCCGAAAGCGACGCCCGCGAGGGCGAGGTCCGACCCCGGGTACTTCTCTGTGTAAACGCTGAAGACGGGCAGTATGAGGAAAATGCCGAGGAGCCTCGTGGCCATGATAAGGGCCACCGTAGATACGGCCTTGTATTCGCTCGTATTCAGGTTCATTTGTCCTAGTTCAGCGCGTGTCACGGAAGGGTTTTTTATTTTAACACGGCTTTCCGAAATTGATACACCGGGGCGCGCGTGTTAGTTTTACCTCTATGAAGCGGGGGCCAACGTATAAAAAGACCGGGCGGACGGGGGAGAAGCGGGCGCTTTCGTCAGTGAATATAGAGACCGACTCCTACGACAGAGAGCTATTCTCGGAGTTGGAATCGGACTCCGAAGGGCTCAGGGAGCTCATAGAAAGGGGTCAGGCCCTTCTCCCGTCGTGGAGATCGCTCATGCTCGACCTCTTCGCCGCCTTCTACAAGCACAACGTCGTATTCCTCCCCGGGGAGGACATAAGGAAGAGCTCGCTCCTGCCCCGGAAGATACTCCTCGGCGTGCAGAAAGACCCCGACTACCCGGCGCTCCGCGAGGAGACCGTCCTAGACGCGTTCCGGTCGACGCTCGCCGCCATGCAGATGGGCGCGATGGTGCTCGAATGGCTCAGGTCCGAGGACGGACCCGGAGAAAAGGGCCTCGTCAGGGAATGGGAGGCCGACAGGGCCGAGAGGGACCTCGAGGAGTTGTCTCAAGAAAGCGAGACGATGGACGAGATAGCGGGTGAAGAAAGAGAGGGAGAGGAAGGCGGGATGAGCGAGGCGTTCGAGAAGGTGAGGCGCGGGAAGAAGGCTGAGCTCGATAAAGAGAAGAAGGCCTTCGGGAAGCTCGCTGAGGAGCTTGAAAAGGGGCACGGGAAAATGGATGTCAGGATAAAGGGCCTCGTGAAGTCTTCGATGAAGGAGACATCCGAAAGCGTGGAGACCTCCGAGGAGGAGCTATCTTCGTGGAGCGCGTCAATGGGCGCGCCCGGTGAAAGATCAGCCGCGGAGAAGCTCGACCTCGCGGCGAAGCTCTATTCGAACGAGAAGCTGAGGCGGCTCTCCCGCATAGTGGGCAGCCTCAGGGAGGAGATGCTCCGCGGGAGGAGGAAGTCCTGGGCGCGGAGGGGGAGCGAGGTCTTCGACGTCTCAACGGGGAGCGATATAGGGAGGCTCGTTGCCTCCGAGCTCGCGGGGCTTGCGAACCCGAGGCTCCGTACCGATTTCAAGAAGAGGCTCCTTGAAGGGAAGCTGCTGCAGTACTCGCTCAAAGACGAGCAGGGGAGGGGGCCCATGGTGATATGCCTCGACGGCAGCTCGTCCATGGAGGGGAAGAAGGAGCTCTGGTCGAAGGGCGTATGCCTCACGCTGCTTGACATAGCGAAGAGGGAGAGACGGAAATTCAGCGTCGTCGTTTTCTCTTCGGGCGGCGAGCCCGTGCGGGTATTCGAATCGAGCCCCGGCGAAGGCAGGGGCGGGTGGGGGATGAAGGAGAAGGACGTGTTCGAGCTCGCGGGCTATTTCCCGGGCGGGGGCACCAATTTCGAGGAGCCGCTCGACAGGGCGCTCGGTATCTTGCGCGGCTCCAAGTTCAGGCGGGGGGACATCGTGTTCATAACGGACGGCGAGGCGGGGATAGGGGATGCGTGGTTGGAAGGCTTCAAGCGCGAGCAGCGGAGGCTCGGGTTCAAGGTCTATTCGGTGCTGATCGACCTCACGGGAAGGGAATCGTGGGAGACGCTGTCATTATTCAGCGACAAGGTCACTTCAGTCTCCAGGCTCACGTCGGACGCGGCTAAGGGGCTGTTTCTTGATTTGTGAAGGCACACAATGTGTGCTCATATACGATTTCTTATTACCTCCTCTGCAGGTATCACCCGCGTACTTACATCCCTGTAGGAGCGGCTTCCAGCCGCGATTTTTTGTTATCTGTTTCATGTCTTATAAAATATGTCGTACAATCTCTGATGATTAAGAAAATGCCCGAAATTGAGCCACGTCATAAATCTCTGCGTCAAGGACGCTATAACGGAGTGGGGTTCTATTATTTTCTTACGACGGTTACGAAAGACAGAAAACCTCTATTTGTAGAGCGACCTCCCGCAATGATCGTGCTTAATTCCTTGAAATGGCTAGATCATAACGACAAGATGAAACTGATTACGGCAGTAGTGATGCCTGATCACATTCACTTTATAGCACAATTGGAAAACACATCGCTTTCTGGATTAATGCATTCTTTGAAAAGTTACACTGCGAACGAAATCAATAAAGTGCTCGGACGGAGAGGGCATGTCTGGGAAAAGCAGTATTACGAACGAGGAATAAAGGGAGAGAATGCATTGAATGAATTGATCGCATATTGTCTTGAAAATCCCGTGCGTAAAGGTTTGGTGAGCAATTTTAAGCAGTACGAATATTGGTATTGTGCATATGAACTTTAGATTTTAGTAGAGGAATATCGCGCCAGGATGGCGCTCCTGCAGGGATAACATTTCCAACCGCGGCTAAAAAACTCTCCGCGACCTCCGAGCGGCAGCACCCTACGCCGGGAGCGCTGCCGCTTAGGTGGCCGTCTCGTTAAATACTCTGTATATTGCGCTTGAATACCGCCGGGTTTATGCCCCCTGGCCGCCCATCATGGCCGCCATTCCGCCGAAGAAGACGGCGATTATTATCGCGAGCACGATGATTATGGCCGCGATCACGAGGGACGCGAGGCAGTAGTTCCTCCTGTTTATGTTCCCGGTCGAGCTGACGATCCAGTATATGAGCATTATTATGCCCACGACCGGTATGGCGAGCAGTATCATCGTTATGATCCAGTCCCCTACCGACATGGGCGAGGTGTCGTAACCCTTCGCTGCAGGCGTTCCGTTCATGCCATTATCCTCCGTAAAGATAAGTGATAAATAATGACTAATTATAGTACGGCATGGGAAATTATGGTAGGAGGATTTTTTTATTCTTTTCCTCTTTAATTCCCTCCTTTGTAAAGGAGGGGTAGGGTGGATTTAAGTTTTATCCGTAAATGAATATAATCATCCGCCATCCGACACATCCCCACGGTATATGCTCCGCGCGTCTGTCGGATCTGTCGGATGCAGTCAGTGCATGATGAAAGATTTAAGGTACACCCCCACCCAAACCCTCCCCCCTCCTTTTATGAGGGGGAGGGGGGAATAAAAAAGACGAGATTGCCGCGCTGCATTTCATAATTTGTTTTTTGTGACTTCGGTACGGTGATGAATGTACTTATTTGCAGTCGGCCAAGGGCGTCCGATTCCTCCCTCGGTCGAAATCGTTGCTCGCAAAGACAGGAAAGGGCGGGATTGCCGCGGTCGCGATCCTGAAACAAGTTCAGGACAGGCGCTCCCTCGCAAAGACAAATTATAGCATCCGCCATGCGACACATGCGACAGACGCGCAGGGTATATACTCCGCGGATGTGTCGCATCTGTCGGATTCACCCGCAGCGCGCATTTCATTGACATAACTACCCAATATGAAATATAATCATCAAAACGCGGCATTAATAAAGGAGGATGTATGATGAGAAACGGATTCAATATCCTGCTTTTGATTATTACCCTCTGCATGTCAATTGCCCTTTTCAGCCGTGAATCGAACGCCCTTGATTACCTGCCCTCCGGGCCGCAGACGAACGTTCCCGTGGAGGTGGTAACCGAAGGCGGATGGACCGAGTGTTTCCGGAATCTCTATGCCGACAATTGGGACATTAACGAATTACTGGCGAACTGCCCCGGTACTCGATTGATGCTGGCGTGCCGGCCTACCGGAAGCTCCACCCTTACGCTGCTTGCCCAGGGCGCCCGGGAGGACGTAACTTTCGATACCGGCATTAATGAAACCGTGCTGCACATAGCGAACGGCGTCGGCTGGTATTTTAACAATAATTACTCATGGGGATTCGTCAGAGCGGGGGACAGCGTGATTAAAGACTCATGCGATGTTGATGAGTCCGGTGCGAACGACGAGAGGCTGTGCTGGCATTCGAATGAGGGGGGCTACAGATGCGGAGCTACACTTGAGCTGAATAGTTCTACGGACTTCGAACGCATTGTTTATACGTCCGACGCCGTCGCGAAGTTATCGCCCATCCCCACGCTTACCGAATGGGGATTGATCGCCATGGCGGGAGTATTAGGGATTGCCGGGTTATTAATCGTAATTCGCAAAAGGAAAGTGACTGCGTAAATTCCGAAGGAATCACGGATCAATATCAAAAGGGAGCTTCGGCTCCCTTTTTTGTTTACCGGGGAGCTTATCATACGCCATCCGGCACATCCGCAGGGTATATGCTCCGCGCGTCTGTTCTTATTCTGTCTTCGCGAGGCCGCCTGTCCTGAACTCGTTTCAGGATCTAGGTCGTGGCGATCTCGCTTTTTTGTTGTCATGCTGAACTTGTTTCAGCATCTCGCTTTATTTAAGAGATTGCCGCAGTCGCGATCCTGAAACGAGTTCAGGACAGGCGCTCCCTCGCAATGACAGACGGGGAGATAGCCTCGGTCTCGGCGTGTGAAGCGGAGGAGGTTCATTAGAATCGTATATGTGCGCAGATTCTGCGCCACACATTGTGTGCCTCAATTCATCACATCATTTAGCGTCTGAAGAAGCGTCTCTGCGTTAAACGGTTTAGGCAGGAATGCGTCGACCTCGGCGTCTTTCAGGTCTACGAGCTCGTGCTCGCGCTGGTATCCGCTCGTGGCGATCACCTTGAGTGAAGGCCTCTCCCGTTTCAGTATCCGGATAGTGGCCTTCCCCCCCATGACGGGCATCATCATGTCGACTATAGCGGCGTATATCTCGTCCTTGTGCGTGTCGAATACCCTGGTCGCCTCCTCGCCGTTGTGCGCGACCAGCACCTTGTAGTCGTATTCTTCCAATATCGTCCTAGCCATGTCCGTAATCATGCTCTCGTCGTCGACGACGAGTATCACCTCCCCGTTCCCGGAAGGCGTGTTCGGATAGAGCTCATCGACCGTGAGCGCGGCGTCTTCAGAGTGAATTACCGGCAGATAGATCGTGAACGTCGTCCCTTTCCCGACCTGGCTCTCGACGTTTATGTACCCGTCGTGGTCCTTGACTATGCCGTACACGGTCGAGAGGCCGAGGCCCGTCCCCTTGTCCTGCTCTTTCGTCGTGAAGAACGGGTCGAAGATCCTGTCCATGTACTCGCTGGGGATGCCCACGCCGTTGTCGGATATTTCGATGACGATGTACTGCCTGTAATCGGTTTTCAGGAATACGGGGGTCCGCTCTTCCCCGGCCGTTATGCTCTTGACGGCGATCCCGAGGTCGCCTCCCTCGGGCATCGCGTCCCTGGCGTTTACCAAGAGGTTCATCAGCACCTGGTTTAGCTGCGTGTAATCCCCGTAGACGGACGGCACGCTGTCCTCGATCTCCGTGTGCAGGGTGATGAACTTGGGGAACGTCTCGTCGACTATCTTCTGCACGTCCTTGACGAGGTATTTCAAATCGAAGGGCTGCTTCTTCGATTCGAGCCCCCTCGCGAACGACAGTATCTGCCTGATGAGGTCTGCGCCCCTCTGGGCGCTCCGGTCGAGTATCTCGAGCCAGCTCCGGCTCTTCTCGTCCGTAATCCTCGTATTGAGGAGCTGTATGGACATGAGAATCGGCTGGAGTATGTTGTTGAGGTCGTGCGCTATGCCGCCCGCGAGCTTGCCCACGCTCTCGAGCCTCTGCGACCTGAGGAGCTGCGTCTCGAGCGCCTTGCTCTCGGTAACGTCCCTCGCGAGCATGGACACGGTCCCCGGCTCAGTGCCCGAGGCGAAGATCGGGTTCACGCGCGCCCTGAACGACCTCTCCCCGCCGTTGATGAACAGTTTATATTCGACGACCTCCGATTTGCGGTTTCCCAGCACGCGGCGGATCGCTTCGAGGAACATGCTGGTAAAGTCCTCGTCGAAAAAGTCGGAGATTCGCCTGCCCAGGAGCTCGCTCTTGGGTCTTATGAGCAGCTCCTCGTTCTCGGTCCAGATGCCCAGGTACGTGCCGTTCTCGTCCATTTCGAACACTATCTCGTCGACCGAGCCGACGAGAGCCTTGAGCCTCCTCTCGTTCGATTCGATCTCGGTGACGTATTTCGCGTTCAGGAGAGCTACGGCTATCTGCTCGGCCACTGATTCGAGGAGCGAGAGCTCGTCGCGGTCAAACGCGTTCACGCTCTTAGATCCCAGCGTGACGCATCCGATCGTGTTCCCGACCGTCTTTATCGGCATCGAGATATAGCTCTTGAGCCCCCACTGCCTCCCCGCCGGGCCTATCGCGTCGTCCTCAGACGTATCCGGCACGAACCGGGTCCTGCCCTCGATTATCGTCCTCCACGTGAGCCCCCTCGGGTAGGGTATTTTTTCGATCTTCCTGATGAAGTTCTCGCCGTAGCCGTATTCGGCTTTCATCACCGCCTCGTTCCCCTCGACGAAGAAGACCGCGATGAAGTCCGCGTTCTTGATATTCTGCCTGAGGCTGTCGATCGTGAGCCGCAGCACCTCGTCGAAATCGACCGAGCTGTGGACCATGCCGGCGACCGTATAGATTATCCTTTCGTAGCTCTCCTTCTTTGAAAGCGTGTTTATCTTTTCCTCGAGCGCCTTCTCCGAGGCGATGAGGGATTCCGTGAACCTCGCGTTGTTTATCGCGATCTCTATCTGTCTCGATACTATGTCGAGGAGTCTCAACTCGTCCGCCCTGAAGGAGTTCTTCACGTCCGTGAATATGTTTATGACGCCCACCACCTTCCCGTCGTTCTTGAGCGGTATGGAGACGTAGCTCCTTATGCCGAGCTCGAGTCCCGCCCGGCCGAGGTGCTCGCCCGCTTCCGTGTCGGGAACGTACTCCGTCTTCCCCTGTATTATCGTCCTCCACGTGGTCCCCGCCGGATACTGTATCCTCGCGACCCTCCCGGCGAACCACTCGGGAAGGCCCCTCTGCGCGTGGAGCACTGCCTCCGTGCCCTCGACGAGAAAAATTGCCACGTACTTCGCGACGTCCATGTTCTGGTAAATCGCCTGCACCGAGTTCTCGAGCACCGTTTTAAGGTTTACCGAGTTGTGCACAGTCCGCGTGACTATACCGATGACGGTCTCGTACCTGTTTATCTTCGAGAGCTGGCTGAGCGTCTCCTTTAGCCTCTCTTCTGTCCTGGTCCGCTTCGTTATGTCGAGTATAAGGGCGACTAGGACGGGGGCCTTGTTGAAAGTGGAGTTCTGCAGGTGGACTTCCACCGGGTAAAGAGTCCCGTCTTTCCTCGCGTGGTAAGCCGTGTATTCGATCTTGTCCGTTTGTTCCCCGATCAGCGGCTCGGCCATTCTGGGGAGCTCCCCGTCGCCGAAATGCTTTTTCAGGTCGTGCACCGTAAGGCCCGCGAGCTCGCCCGCCGTATATCCGAGGTTCTCCCTCGCCTTCCTGTTCGCGTATATGAACCCGAGTGTCTTCCTGTCCAGCATGAATATCTCGAAAACGGAATCGTCGAGAATTGCGCCCAGGTGCTTCAGGCTCTCGAAATGTCTCTCCTTTTCCTCGATCGCGGAATGGAGCTCGAAGTTGTGCCTGTAGAGGAGCTCTATCTGATCGACGAGCTCTTTCTTGGTCTTTTTCATTAACTCGGCGTAGTTCTGGTTCTTCATTTGATGGTCGTCTGAGTTCGCGCCGGCGCGCTCCCGGTTTGCCGGGCTTCGCCTGGCCGGGGTACATATTCGCAAGTATCGAGCCGTTTCTAAAATAAGTCAATAATTTTTGAACGAGGAGTATCGTAAGATTCTTGTATGAACTCAGGGCGCGCATCCGGCTCAGGATGAACAGGTTTATCACCGCCATCCTAACTATGGTATTTCCCCCTTAGAAAAAGAGCCTGTCCTGAGCTTAGCCTGTCCTGAGCTCGTCGAAGGGTCGAAGGAGGGATTCAGGGGGATTTAGATTTTGATAATAAATGTAAAGAGCTAACGGAAAAGGATTAACAGAAAATCCTCCCTGATTTGGATTTACTATCCACGTTACTCCGATTAAGACATTTCTTTGCCATTTATCAGCGCCGACAAATTCTTTTTGTTTCCTGAAGTTGCTGAGTGAATCATTTGCATTGTTGCATTCTTCCAAGGGCGTCCGAATTCTCTTATTCATCGAATTCGTTGCTTGCTCGAAATTGTCCTCCTTTCGTAAAGGAGGGTAAGGGTGGATTTTAATTTTTTCCGCAATCGATGCTGGATCGATCCACGCATGGAAGAACTTATTCCTGATGAGTATCGATGAAATAATATAGTTGAATTAACGGATACGCCCGGACAAGAAGAAAAAGAATTTCATCAATGCGGCATGCGCATCCAGCGGTGCGTATTGCGTCCGGGTCCCGCCCGTTCAGCCGAGCTCTTTGGTTACGCTTACGACGTCCGTGAGCTCTTTCTGGATATTCTTCCAGCGCTCGCTTCCGAGCCCGCCGACGAGGCGTCCCTGAGCCATTTTCCAAAGCGGGAACGACTTCACGATCTTCTGCTCGCCCTTCTTCGTAAGGGTTATGAGCTTTTCCCTCCGGTTCTTTCCGGTCCTTACGCTTACGAGCTTCTGATTCTCGACAGTGGTGAGGTTCCGCGCGAGGGTGCTCTGGTCGATCCCTACGAACTCCGCCAGAGTCTTGAAATTGGGCGATTTGAGATACGCCACGGCCACCAGTATTATGAACTGGTTGCTCTTGAGGTCCGCGTCCCTGAGCGCCGTGTCATAATAGTTTATGACGAAGCGCGCTGTCTTCCTGAATTCATAGCATACGCAGTCGAGGCATTCGGCGAGCTTGAGGTTCTCGAACTTCGCGTGTCCGTTCCCGTTCCTAGGTTCGGTCCTTTTCTTCATTGCGAATAATATACTACATCCTGTATAGATGTAAAACGTCGGGCGTTCTTTATATTTTAGTGTTGATCCGGGCCGCCGAGGGCCTGTTCACGCCCCCGCCGCGGCGTCCCCGCCGCCCCCCTCGATCCTCACTCCGAAGGTCCCGTCCCTCCTTCCCGGGAAGACGCTCACGTTCTGGTACGGTATCTCTATTCCCCTGTCGATGAGGCCGCTTATTATCCTCTTCCTGAGCTCCCTGCCTGCCCCCCACTGCTTCTGGGGAAGGGTCTTGAGCATGCACCTTACGACGACCTCCGATGGGCCGAAGCTGTCGACGCCGAGGACGTCCATAGGCTCGAGTATGAGGGATTCGTAATTCTTGTCCCCTGCGAGGCCCTTCCCGATCTCTCTCAGTGTCCCGATTACGTAGTCGAGGTTCTCCCCGTATGCGACTCTCACGTCCACAATGTACCTCGACCAGTCCCTGCTCTGGTTGGATAACTGCGTGATAGAGCCGTTGGGGAATATGTGGAGCGTGCCGTCGAGGTCCCTGATGGCTATGGTCCTGAACTTTATCTCCTCGACCGTTCCCGGCTTCCCGTTTATCACCGCCGCGTCCCCGACCCTCACCTGGTCCTCGAATATGATGAAGAACCCGCTTATGATGTCCCGCACCAGGTTCTGGGCGCCGAAGCTCACGGCGAGGCCGAGTATGCCGGCCCCGGCTATAATGGGCGCTATGTCCATGCCGAGCTCCTTGAGCACCATGACGACAGCCACCCCGAGGACGAGCACGAAGACAATGCTCCTGAGCAGAGCAGTGAGAGTCCTCACCCGCTTTTCCGTATCGACCGCGCTCGCGTATCCCGCGCGCCTTCCCGAGACGGCCTTCTCGAACCTTCCGATCGCTCCGTTTACTATCCTCATGAACACGTACGCTCCCGCGGCGATTATCAGTATCCTCGCCCCCGACGTGACGAGCCATCCGAATGCCTTTTCGGCGAAAGCGGGGTCGTAGAACTTATCGATAATGTTTGAGAACATGGGTCACCTCCGGAAATAATTTTTTGATCGACGGCGCCGCCCGCGCTTCCTGTCGCATGGACGGCATGAATAGTTATAAAAGAAATTTAACGGAACTACTATATCACAAGGGGTGAATGGGACTGTACGACCTCGCATCCCTTCCTGTGATTGTGAACTGTAGTAATTCCCTCCCCCTCAGAAGGAGGGGGGAGGGCATGTCCCCCGAAGCCTCGGCGAAGGGGGATAGGGTGGGGGCGTACCTTACATCTTTCATCACAATCCAGCCGCATCCGACGGATCAGACAGATGCGTGGAACACATTCCTCCGCGGAAGTGTCGGATGCCGAAGGACGCCCGAATCAGTGCCCTTCCTCCTCACCACGCCGGGACCGCGCTTTCTTCCCCCCGTCGGCATCCGGAGGGGCATCCCCTGCATATCCGACTGCGGTAAGGGGCGTAGGCATCCTTATGCCCGCCTCTTCGAATTTATTTTTGATCCTTTTCCTGAGCTCCCTTCCCACCTCCCACTGCTTGAGCGGGTGTGTCTTTACCATGCACTTGATTATAACCTCCATCGGCCCGAAGTTGTCCACGCCGAGCACCTCGAGCGGCTCGAGTATGTAAGTGCCGTAGTACTCGTCTTTGGACAGGTCCTGGCCTATCTTCTCGAGAACGTCGATAACGCGGTCTATGTTTTCCCTGTACGACACCCCGACGTCCACGACGTACCGGGACCAGCCCTTGCTCATGTTTGACATCTGCGTGATCGTCCCGTTGGGGAATATGTGGACCGTTCCCTCGATGTCCCTTATGACTATTGTCCTGAGATTGATCTCCTCGACGGCGCCGCCTTTGCCGTTGATCACCGCCACGTCTCCTACGCGTATCTGGTCCTCGACGATGATGAAGAACCCGCTTATGATGTCGCGCACCAGGTTCTGCGCGCCGAAGCTCACGGCGAGGCCGAGTATACCGGCACCCGCGATGATCGGCGCTATGTCCATGCCGAGCTCTTTCAGCACCATCATCAGCGCGACCCCGAAGAGCGTGATGAATATCACGTGCCTGAGGAGGCCGGTCAGCGTCTTCATCCGCCTCTCCCTCTCGAGCGCGCTCATGTACGCGCCCCGGCGCTTCGAGAACGCGGTCTCGATCCTGCTTATGACGCTGTTCAGTACCTTGAGCAGAACATATGCGCCTATCAGTATCAGGAGAATGCGGAGTCCCGACGTTATGAACCACTCGAAGAGCTTTTCCGCATAAGCCGGGTCGAAGATTTGAGACAAGAATTCTCTCATCGCGCTTTCCTCCGGTTGTATTCGAATATCCCCTGACTCGGAGTCGCCGCGCTATGGACTGTCCTCCGTGACGGTCCCGTGCGCGCAGTCGTGGAATGAGCGGGTCCCTCGAATTACGAGTATGAACGAATCAGTCTTGATTCGGGCATTTTACGGAGAAGCGTGCGTCTAACCGTCCGCTCACCCCGATGGCGAATGTGAATTCCCGCCGATTTAAGGAATGGGAGAGAAACACATCCGATTTCAGTTTTTAAACTAAACTCCTACGTAAAACTATAACATACGAGGGCACGCATTTCCTTATTTTTTTGCGGGATTTGACCGGCGGCGAAATTTATTAAAGAATCTATTGCAGTTGAATACAACTGCGGGAATCATTGGGGAATCAAAGGAGGTAAGGAGACAATATGAGAATGATGATCTTATGCGCGGCGCTTGTTTTTGGTTTATCGGCTCTTTCCTATGCCGGAGACACTCCGCAGAGCACCGTGACCGGACTCTACGACACGTACATAAAGCTCAAGACTAGGGGCATCCCCACGGCAAAGGATCTCGCCGAGTATAAGCCATACATTACGCCCGAGCTCGCCGCTCTCCTCAAATCAGCCGACGACGCGGAGATAAAGTACAAGGCCGCGACGAAAGGGGAGGTGCCGCCGCTGGTCGAAGGGGACATATTCACGTCCCTCTTCGAGGGCGCGGATTCTTTCAAGGTGATTTCATGCGACGAGAAGGGAGAGAAGGCCTCCTGCGCTCTCGAGTTCAAAAACACGAACCCCGGGGACGGGAAGACCTTCACGTGGAAGGACGGTGTTACGCTCGTAAAGGACAAATCCGGCTGGCTCGTGAGCGACATCGAATACAAGGGAGAATGGGACTTCGCCGTCAAGGGCAGCCTCACGGGCCTCCTCAATAGCGTGATCAAGGAAGGCTCCGGCGGGTGAGCGGCACACATAGTGTGTTTTTATGATTGCTTCCAACTCCTCCGCTCGATACGGCAACTCGCCAATATTCCTGTCATTGCGAGGAGCGTAGCGACGCGGCAATCTCATCTTTTTCTTCTTCCCGACATTACAGAATTGGCGGCACACAATGTGTGCTCATATATGATTCTTCCAAGGCTCAAATGCCTTGCCAACATAGCACTCCACCCGTTCGCCCTGAGGCGCAGAACCTGCGCTGGTAAATGATCTTTATGTCGCATTTCAGCTCCGGCCAAATAATTGTGCCAGCCCTGAACTGCGAGCCTGACCTGAGCGAAGTCGAAGGATCGAAGGGTTGAACGGGTATCATTAGTAAAGGGGGCTAACGATGAAAGAGATCCTTCCCGGCGTATTCCACTGGACAACCTTCCACGAAGGCATAGGGCAGGACGTGCATTCATATTACGTCTCCGCGGCGGACCCCGCATATCTCATCGATCCGAGAATTCCGAGAGACGGGATAGGCTGGTTTAAAAAGTATAATCCCCCTGAAAACATATACCTCACGAACCGCCTCCACTACCGCCACAGCAGTCGTTTCGCAAGATACTACGGTGCAAGAGTCTGGTGTCACAAGGCGGGCCTCCATGCTTTCAGGAGGGGGAAGAAGGTGAGCGGGTTCGATCACGGTGACGAGCTTCCGGGAGGAGTGCTCGCATTGGAGGTAGGAGTGCTCTGCCCCGAGGAGACGGCTCTATACGTCCCGCTCGGGAAGGGGATACTCTCGATCGGCGACGCCATAATAAGGGAAGACGGTGAGCTGTGCTTCGTCCCCGATTACCTCATGGGAGACGACCCGGAAGGGGTGAAGAGGGGATTGAAAAAGGTCTTCGCGGCTCATCTCAAAAGAAAATTCGACTCCGTCCTCTTCGCCCACGGCGAGCCGATAGTCAAGGGCGCCAGGAAAGAGCTGCGCAGGTTTTTGAAGGGGCTTCAGGTTTGATTCGCAGATGAAAATAGTCACGTATTTATGAGAGGCCGGGGATAATCAGTGCCGGATATTTTATTCCGTATAGACTTCCACATTCAAATATTCCATAATAATATCAAGAGTAGAGATCGAGCAAAAAGGAGGGCAGCATGAGTTACTTCATCGTTCCCGAGAAATGCATAATGTGCGATGCGTGTCGTCCGGTTTGTCCCCGTAATGCCATAAGCGCAGCCGAGGTGGAGAAGACCTATATTATCGACTCCGGCCTCTGCAACGATTGTCAGAACGTTTCTCACGTCCGCTGTGTTCCGCAATGCCCCGTGGATGCGATTGTGGGGCCGCGAGCATCCTGACTTGACCGGTACGGTACTGGGAATAGTTGGGGTTGGGTAACAGTATCACGCCGCCAGGAAAGCCATAGCGCCCTGTTTGGCGCGGGTATACATCCTGCATTTATGGAGAGACGAAGCAGGGTCTCCGTAGATGCGCCAGCCGCATATGCCGTTGCATTCGAGCGGCAGGAGACCCATATAACCGAGCACGTCCTTGACCGGGTAGCCTAGCGCGACGCCTATCTCGTGCGGTATCCCGCCCGTCGTCTTCCAGCGGAGGCTGATCTCCCTGAGGAACTCTTCAGGCTCTATGCCTGCCATGTAATTCAAGTCCCCTTCGAGTATGCAGGGCGGAATTTCGGACAAAGCCTTCCTTACTCCGCTCTCTTTATAGAAGATCACCTTCGCTGAGTCCGAATTTTTATAGAGGAGCAGATAGGAGTATGCCCATTTGCCCGAAAGCGTGTCGATAACTTCGAGCTGCCGGTCAAAAGGGAGCCCGCACTGGACGGAGGAGAGGGTCAGGAGCTCGCCCGCCTTTCCGCCGAAGAGGACGCCAGCAATATGAATGAAGAGCCATTTCTGGAATTCCGGTTCCGAGCCGGGAAGCTCATTGACCTCATTTTTCCAGTTATGGAACTTTCGGGAAATCCTGTTTACTAACTCAAGCATTTCGATTCTATGCTATAGAGTCAAATCCGGCAGCAAGGCTGCAAGAAATTGACATTCATTATCAATAATTAATACCTTTTGATATTGCAGGTGTCAAGTACGACTATAATAGCTGATAATAGAACCCGTTCGCCCTGCCCGCGGCACGTCGCCTGTAGGCTATGAGCCGCAGGGGGATCGAAGGGTTGAACGGGTGTAACGTGTCTGCGGCAACCCGTCGTCCTCTACATTCTTTCATTCAATTCCCTCCCCCTTTAAAAAAGGGGGAGGGCGTGGGTGGGGGTTTACCTTACACAAGTCTTGTCATTCCCGAAAGTCTTTATCGGGAATCCAGTCTTTCTATCCAAATCAATCGCGTTTTTATTATATCGCTCACAACATCTGTCCCCGGCACCATACTTCATGTTATGATGTCCCTATGGCAAAGAATATTTCACGGACCGGAACCCGTTATCGGTACTCGGCTTTTATATTGACAGCGCTCTTAACAGTCTCGGTCCTCTCATGCACTGACTCTGCAGGGAACCTGAGGGGGACAGTCCAGCCCTTCTACGGCCAGCCCTACGTGCAGACTATCCTGGTGTTCGGGCTGTCCAGGCCCGGCGGAACGATATCCGAAGAAGAGTGGATAAACTTCGTCGACACCTACGTTACGCCGGAATTCAAGGAAGGGCTTACGATCATCGATTCCGACGGCCAGTGGATGATGGAGTCGGGAGAGGTGATAAAGGAGGATTCTAAGATATTGATCCTGCTTTACGAAAACGAATCGAGCGCCGGGGTCGACGACGCCATAGAGGAGATAAAGGAGACGTACAAAAAGCTTTTCAATCAGGAAGCCGTGCTCCGCATAACGTCCGCCGCGGGGGTGTCGTTCTAGTTCCCGCGCGTGCGGATGAGAAGCGGCGCATGTCATGCCGTGAGGGTCGGACATAAAAATCCAAGGGGAGGGTCACCAAATGTTCATAGCAAGATGGCAGATCGAAGCCAGGTTCGGCTACAAGCAGGCCGCGCTGGATTCGATGAAGATGTGGCTCGAAGAAGTAGGCTCGAAGATAGGCTGGAAGCCCGATAAGGTGAGACTCATCACCGGGTCGATCGGCGCAAACGAGTCCACTATCGAGACCGAGATTGTGATAAATGAGCTCCGGGAGCTCGACGAGGCCTGGGCGAAGCTCGCAAAGCTGAAGACGCACAGGAAGTGGGGGAAGGAGTTCGAGAAGTACATAGTCTCGGGCACCGCCCGGTGGACGATATTCAGGGTTGTGAGCTAGCGGGCGCTTACCTTCCTCGATACCCGTAATTCGATATAACCTCGTAACGGAGGGTTATATATGCCTTTACCTTACCCCGTCGTAGTAGTGCCCGGCATTACCGCGACTTATTTAAAGGACGAGTACGACCTCCCGCCCGAATACGTCTGGACGGTGATGACGAAGAAATACGAGCGCGTCGCTCTCCACCCGAACGACCTCCGCTACGAGGCTCAGGAGCCCGCGCGTCTCAGGCCGGACCAGATCTACGAGATCGCGTACAAGGAATTGATCGAAGAGCTCCGCTACAACCTCCGCTCTGAGGAGGACAAGAAGGTGCCCGTCTTTCCATTCGGCTACGACTGGCGCATGAGGCTCGATGACATACAGGCGGAGCTCGACTCTTTCATTCAGGAAGTGATCGACAGGACGAAGCTCCTCAAGCACTACCACAGGGCCGGCTATCAGGACGACCCTAAAGTGAACCTCGTCGGGCACTCGATGGGCGGTCTGATTATAGCGGGATACCTGAAAAGCAAGGGCCGTCAGGCCCCGGTGCACAAGGTCGCGACCATAGCGACGCCATATCAGGGCTCTTTCGAGGCGGTGATTAAGGTGACGACGGGCACTGCCAATCTGGGGACGTCCCCTCCCAGCTCGCGCGAGAGGGAAGCCGCCCGCGTCACTCCCGCGCTCTATTACCTCGTCCCGAGCTTCAGCGGCGGTCTCGAAGTGCCCGAGGGCGTGCCCCGCTCGCTCTTCGACCCCGCCGCGTGGCAGCCGAGCATAGTGCAGTCTATAAAGGAGTGGATAAGGCTCAAGGGCCTTCCGACCCCCGATCAGGAATTGGTAGCGAAGAGGATATTTTCGGCCATGCTCAAGTCGGGCAAAGACCACCGCGCGAATATGGACGCGTTCAGATTATCCGACGCAGGCATGAGCGCCGACAGGTGGCTCGCGGTAGTCGGCGTGGATTCCGTAACGAGGGTGCGGCTCAGGATCGTGAAGAACGGCAGGTTCCCCGAATTCGATTTCAAGACCTCGGACAGGGACAACAAGTGGTTCCCGGCGAGGATCACAGACCCGGAGTGCAGGCTCACGGGCGACGGCACCGTGCCGTTCGAGGGAGCAGTGCCTAAATTCCTCGCCCCTGAGAACCTCGTCTGCGTCACGCCGGGAGATTTCGGGTACTGGGAAATAGGAGACCAGATACTCACCAGTGTGGGCGGATTCCACGGAATACTGCCCAAGATGAACATGCTCCACAGGCTGCTGGTAAGATTCTTCACCGACGCTCCCGACAAGCGCGACAACACATGGGGCCGCCGCGCCCCCAGCGTCGCCGAAGGGACATGGAGGCCGCCTCTCGCGCTCAAGGACAAAACCCTCGGCTAGGAAGGGTGTGATAGCTCGACTGATCCCTGCCTCTCCAGCTGGCTAAAACGATATAAGCTCCGCGAATTCGTCTATCGCGAGCCCTATTCCGTCCACGTATACCTTCAAGTCGGTTGCTCCGTCCTCAAGCGGGTTACAGTCCTCCGTCGTAAGCGTGTCGCTGAACATTCCCGCGGGCACGTCTATCTCCTCGCCGAACGCGAGTATCTCTGCCTGGTCCTCCGCTATCCCCGGCGCGAACTCCTGCTGGAATACCATGCCGATTTCGGGCTCTCCGGGCATCATTATCCCCGGCAGGTTCCCGTCCTCCCCCGCGCGCCATTCCCCTTCATGCGACACGATCTCGCCGTCCTCGAATATGTCAACGTCCTCGCCGAAGTAGCAGACAGTCCCGTCAGGGGCCTGGGCGAAGAAGTTTCTGGAAACTTCGATCAGCTCGCCGTCCTCGAATTCCGTCTCCACGAGGACACGAGTCGTGACCCCTGCTACGACTTCCGTCTCGTCCGGCACTGTTATTTCCACCCTTACTACTACGCCTTCGTCGTCCTCTCCCTCGAGAACCATCTCACTGCCGACGACGACGGGGAAGAACCCGTTATCGATCACGAGCGAGAAGGGCCCGCCGGTTTCGGGGTCGCAGACCTCTATGCCCGTATTCAGCTCCGGGCATACTCCCCCTCCGCCCCCGCCTCCTCCGTTACATCCGCCGATCGTGAAAAACGATAGACTCAGCACAAGGAACGCTAACGCCGCTCTTTTAATCATGGCAATACCTCCTCTCTTGACATATTTACTCACATGATAGAGGAGGAATCTTGCCCCTCCATTTCCGAAAGATTACAAGTTCGTAAGGTTTCGCTACTGGTATAAAAAACCCCCGTTCGTCCTGAGCTTGTCGAAGGATTGAACGGGTTGTACTCCTGAATGTCAGTAACTCCGACCATGACCGAGATAACCCGCCCCGTTCTCCAGTATTCTTTCGAAACAGGGCGGGTGCAGGTAATGAGGGATGAGTCATGTAATTGAATGAAAGGTCGGGACTCCCCCCGCATTCCTCATAGCAGCTGCGGCTACGCCGGGGGGAATCCCGTAAATACACCGGAGGTTTGCGGCGCTAATTCGAGGTCATGAAGATTCCCTCGGTGATGGTCTGGTTCCCGCTCGCTTCTATCGCCAGCACCTCGAACTTGTACTCTCCGCCCGGCACTATAAGCTCCGCTGGGACGGTAACCTGCGTCGCGTCGGCGGGAAGGAAAATATCTAATTTCTGCGGAGGCTCCGCTCCCTCAAGTTCAACTATTACTTCATATGCGATAATCTCGATGTCGGCCGAATCGCTGCACTCCCCCGTAGCCGAAGCCGTGTCGAGCTTACTCGTGACGGGCTCCCATTCGATGACGACGGGAGCATTCGGGTTGAGCGTATCGCCGTCTCCGGGCGAAGTTACTTCAGGCCCGCAGGGTAGAACATGCGTGAGCTCCGCCTCGCCTTCGAGCTCTTCTCCTTCAACGGTTGTGCCCTCAAAGTCATACACACCCGCAGGCAGGAGCTTCAGTATAGCGGGGAGGGACATGTCTTCCTGGAAATCGGGCTCGTTGCTCTCCATGAAGAGCTCCGTGCTTCCGAGCCTCCTCAGCTTGCCGAAGTTGTCCACCTCGAAGACGAGCCTGCCGTTCGGGTCTTCTATCCTGATCTGCTTCCAGGCCTCTCCGTCGAGGAAGATCTGGAGTCCCGCGTCCCCGTCGGTGGCATTCACCTCTATCCGTATCTGCGCATCACTGAACGGGATCTCCTGCCCCTCGATCTCTCGATCGTTGTGGCTGTCCCGCGCGCCTGCCGTAAAACTGAACCCGAGCGCCGAGAGGAGAATCAGAGCAGCGTAGACAAACCTGCTCCCCGCTCCGCCGCAACTTCTTAATACCGCTTTTAATGCTCTTGTGCTACTCATAACGCACCTCCTGAATCTGGATTTATCTCCATGATAAAGGAAGGCGATTGCCGGAATATTTCATGAACATTACATCGCGGAAATGGTTATGATAAAGTCTCTTATCCCGTTTTTTTCATACTGTCATTCCCCAAACGATTGCGAGCAACAGTTCCGAGCAAGCGTAAGAACTGGTCGCCGCCGGCTGATTACTAATGCGTAATTATACTTGGCAAGATGCATATCAATACAAATCGGCAATCGGTCACTATTGACTGATTGCTAAGATGTCCATTATCTAGGAAACATAGTAAAATAAACTAAATCTTTATCGGGAATCTAAAACCCCGTTCGTCCTGAGCCTGTCGAAGGACAACAAAATTTCCCCTCTCCCCAGCGTGGGACGGTTCTGAGAGTGCGTAAGAACCGGTCGGACCTACAACGAAGATGATGCAGCCAATCAACTATGGGCTCAATGCCGCTTAAGCCAAATCAAGGACAGGATGGGGGTGTTACCAACTACCTATAAGAATCAGTCACCCTGAACTCGTTTCAGGGTCTCATTATTCTTCCTTTTATTAAAACTTCCCCGGAAGGAAAAGAGATACGTTCGCTTCGTTATGCGGATGAAAAATCAAGCAGGGAGATGCACTGAGAATACCGATCCCGCTCCCGGCTTGCTCGATACCTCGACGTATCCCCTGTGCGCGCCGACTATGGCCTTCACGAGGCTGAGTCCCAGCCCGAGCCCCCTCTGCGAGCGGCTCTTGTCTCCCCTGTAGAGGCGGTCCCAGATGTTGTCTAGCTCGTCTTCCGAGATGCCGATGCCCGTGTCTTTGACCGTGATCTCTACCTCCTTCTCTCTGCGGCTCGCTTCTATGTCTATCCTTCCGCCCGATGGGGTGTATTTGATGGCGTTATCGAGCAGGTTGGCGAGCACCTGCCGTATCCTGCTCCTGTCCGCCGTGAGGTAGAGTTCCCCTGGGAAACCCGCGTGTACCGAGACGCCTTTCTCCTCGGCGACGTACCCGTAGAGGTCCACGACGTCGTCTATCAGCGGTGCGACGTTCATCTCTTCGAGATTGAGCTTCATCGCCCCCGTTTCCGCTTCTGACACGTCCATGAGCGTGTTCAGCATTATGAGTATCCGCTCCGATTCCTCTATGCAGTCGGAGAGGGCCTCACTCAGAGCCTCGCCGTCGGTTGAGGACTGGAGCGCCATTTCCGCAGTCCCGCGGAGCCTCGTCATCGGCGTGCGCAGGTCGTGGGCGACGTTGTCGAGCACGCTCCTCATCCCGTTCACGAGGGCCTCTATCCTGTCGAGCATCGTGTTGAAGAGAGAGATGAGCTCGTCGTTGAGCTTATCCTCGTTGCGCACGGGAACCCTCATGTCTATCTTTGCCTTCGCAACGATGGAATTGAGCGTATTTATCAACTGTCTTATCGGGTTGAGCGCGCGGTCTGCTGCGAAAAGACCGCCCAGGTACGCGATGATTATCACGGGAATAATAGCGAAGAGGTAGACGTTCCGTATCCTCCTCAAAAGGTCTTCTCTCCCGGCGATGGTCTGGCCCATCGTCAGTACCGAGCCGTCCTCGAGCGTGAGCGAGGTAATTTCGTACGCGTCTTCCTCGCCCTCCCTGACGAATGCCCATTCGTTATTTCCCGATCCCGCACCTGCGCCGAGCTCCTCTTCGTCGAATTCATCCCAGCCTTTGGGGACCCTCAGAATATCGGCGTCGCGCTCTCCTCCGAAAAGCCGCACGAGGAACGGGTCTTCCTCGTCCTCGAATATTTCGAGCTTGAACGCATCCATGCCTTCGTCCTGATAAATTCCGGCGAGGTCGTTCAGGTCCTCTTCGATCTCGCTCCTGCTCTGCTCGTATATGTAGTCGGAAATGACCGAGTAGATGTAGAGGTTAATTACGAGCGAGCTCAGGACGAAAAGCACAGTGTACAGCGTGATGAGCCTGAAGCTGCTCGACTTGAAAAGGAGTTTAGGATTCTTTAAGAACATAGCCCACACCCCTTATCGTCTGTATCATCTTCGTATCGAAGTCCTTGTCGAGCTTGT
Source organism: Thermodesulfobacteriota bacterium (assembly GCA_040754335.1). Taxonomy (NCBI): domain Bacteria; kingdom Pseudomonadati; phylum Thermodesulfobacteriota; species Thermodesulfobacteriota bacterium. The sequence goes on from JBFMCV010000008.1 coordinate 118,289, forward strand.
TCCTGAGCCTGCACACGAGCACGTCGACCACGTTCGTCTGCGGGTCGAAGCTGTAGTCGTAGATGTGCTCCATTATGAGCGTCTTCGAGAGAGCCCTGCCCTGGTTCCTCATGAAGTACTCCAGAAGCGAGAACTCCTTCGGCTGGAGCTCTATCTCTTCGCCCGACCGGACGACCCTTCTCGTAAGGAGGTCCATCGTGAGCTCCCCAGCCTTGAGATAGGTGGCCGCCGTCGAGCCTGTAGAGCGCCTTATGAGCGCCTGCACGCGCGCGAGGAGCTCGGAGAACGCGAAGGGCTTGGTCAGGTAATCGTCCCCTCCGGCTTCTAACCCCTTCACCCTGTCGTCGACCGTGCGTCTCGCGCTAAGTATGAGGACGGGAGTCATTACGCCGCTCCGCCTGAGCTCGTCGATCAGGCCGAGGCCGTCCAGCTTCGGGAGCATGATATCTATCACTGCCGCGTCGTAGGATTCGTGGAGGGCGAGATGGAGCCCCTCCTCGCCGTCTGACGCATGGTCTACGGCGAACCCGGCCTGCCTTAGCCCGTTCATCACGAAGGCTGCGATCTTCTTATCGTCCTCGACCACGAGCACGCGCATGTTTAACCGTCCCTTCCTGTCCTGTATAAATTATAATCCATCACTCATCCCTTTCCCCCCTCGGCTGGAACCTGTACTCGAGCGTTAGGTTCGCAAGGAAGCTGTCCTCGGCATCGCCGGGGAACGCGCTTCCGGGTATGAAATAGCCGAGCACGAGGGCTGTAGCGAAACCGTTCTCCTCGCCTTCGTATCCGAGCACGAGGTCGATCTCGCTCCCGAGGCTCTTGCTCCGCCCGTCGGGGTCGGCGTCTATACCCGAGTCCGCGAGGCTGTCCCTGGCGTCGGTCTGGAGATAGTAGTGATAGACGAGGTCTATCGAGGACGTTTCCTCCGTCGGGTTAAGTCCCACTCCGGCTGTAAATATGGACATGTTGCTCAACTCGGGGTCGAAGAGCTGGCCGTAATAGAGGAAGTCGGCTGCCCCGTTGAAATCGCTCTCGTTCCCCTGGAGCCCCGTCTGCATGAAATTTTTCCCGCCGAATGCGTAGGCGAGAGTGACCGAAGGCTCGGGAGTCACATCGAATGCGTAAGTGGAGCCGACGTCGAATCCTACGCCTCCGATATCGCTCCCGTCGCGGGTGCCGAATACGTACGCGAGCTCGAGCCAGTATCCGAGGCTCTCCGTAAAGTCCCCGTCCGAGTGGGCTCCGAAAGTGATCGCGCTCTCTTCCTCGTCCTTTGTGTTGTCGCGGAAGACGAAATAGGCGGCGGCGTTCGTGTCTTCTGAAAAATTATATGTCCAGTATGTAATGTAATTATTCGTCTTGTCCCCCGCGTCCCTGTTGAGGAGATCGACGTCCACGATGCCGCCCCGGGTTACCGAGAATGCGGCGTCGATGCCGTAGAAGTAGAGGAACGCCCTCGCGCCGTCGAGCTCCGCGTCGAAGAGCCACTGGCGCTCGTCCTCGAACCTCTGCCGCCCTATCTGGAAGGCAAGCCTGTCGCCCCAGAATTCCTTGAGCAGTATATAGGCGAGCTCGACTTCCAGCACGGCCCTGTCTTTCGTCGTCCGGCCGTCTGTGAACTCGAACTCGCCCGCGAGCTTCATGTCTATGTACGCCTGGAAGTATTTGACAGGGTCGAAGGAGAGCGCAAGGACGAGGGCGGGCTCCATGGTGGTAAAGTCCTCGTCGTCAGTCGTGTCGAGGTCTCTGTTCCTCTGGTACTCGTATTCGAATTCGAGCTGCGCTCCGAAGGACAGATAGGGGAGGAGCTTTATATTGGCCTCGGGCGGGTCGTCCGGGTTGAAGCCCCCTCTCACGAATTCCTGCGCCCTCGATTCTGGGGCTGTGCACATAAGGGAGATCAGCACCGTTATTACGGATACTAGCCTCCCGTCCACCCTGATATTCATGTTATCACCGGGCCTTGGCATGTTATGCCCCAATCCGGACTCAGTTAGATCATCCCGGATTCCTCTCGCCATGATTCTACTTCATTAATAATCCTCAATCTATCGGCTGCATGGTTAAAAGCCGATTATTACAAAATTGTAATCTTTGCGCAAGGGTTATGTAACGTATTTCAATTGTCAGGGCGAGGGTGTGTCTTATCGTTCCTGTCATTGCGAGCCCTTCGACTATACTCAGGATAGGCAATCTCATGAATAAGGCGAGATCGCCACGGTCACTCCGTTCCCTCGCGAAGACATAAAAGAGAGCTGTCTTTGCGAGCTGCGAAGCAGCGCGGCAATCTCGTTTTTTTATCTGTCATTCCCGACTATGATCGGGAATCTCATCTTTTTCCTTTCTTTCATTCATTACCTTCCCCCTTGAGGGGGGAAGGGTAGGATGGGGGTGATATCCCCCCCCAGAACCCTCATCCGACAGATGCGACACATCCGCAGGGTATATACTCCGTGCGTCTGTCGCATCTGTCGGATGGTTTGAATCTGTCATTACGAGCCCTTCGACTATACTCAGGATAGGCAATCTCATGAATAAAGCGAGATCGCCACGGTCACTCCGTTCCCTCGCGAAGACATAAAAGAGAGCTGTCTTTGCGAGCTGCGAAGCAGCGCGGCAATCTCGTTTTTGATTTAAAAAAATCGCGCCAGGCCTGTCCCGTACTTGATACGGGAATGGCGCTCCTACGGACAATAGCTTCCAACTCTACCCCGTAGGAGCGGCTTCCAGCCGCGATGCCTTTATTTCCCTCTCCCCTATGTGGGAGAGGGTAAGGGTGAGGGGGTACATTAATTTTCCTTTCTTCCCCATAACGAATCCGCTCCGGCCTACACGACATCTGTTATGGTCTCCCGTTCATATTTGATATATGATTAATGTGCCTTACGGGAGCACCAATCATGGCACATCAGAAAGCTAAGACCAGAGTGACGCCTAAACCACCCAAGACCGACAGGGAAAAGCCGCTCCGGAACGACGTCCGCTTCCTTGGCAACATACTGGGCATGGTGATCAAGGAGCAGGAGGGGGTGGAGATATTCGACATAGAGGAGAAGATACGGGCGCTCACCAAGGAGATGAGGAGCCGCTACCAGAAGAGCCAGAAGGACGAGCTCGTCGCCACTATCAGGAGCCTATCCGATAATGACCTCTACAAGGTCACCCGCGCGTTCACCGTCTATTTCAAGCTCGTCAACATCGCGGAGCAGATACACAGGATAAGGAGGAGGCGGGAGTACAAGTACATCTCGGACGTCAAGGACTCGAGCGAGGGCTCGATAGAAAACATGTTCCAGACGCTCGCCGAGAAGGGCGTCTCATGGGACGAGTTCAAAGACCTCCTCGACAGGATGTCGATAGAGCTCGTCCTCACCGCGCACCCGACGGAAGTCAACCGGCACATAGTGCTCGAGAAGTTCAGGCGCATATCGTCTCTGCTCGTTGATTACGACAGCCCGATCCTCAGCGCCGACGAGAAGAAGGCCGTCGAGGACGAGATACACGCCGAGCTCGACGGTCTATGGCAGACAGAAGAGGTGCCTCCCTACAAGCTCACCCCCCTCGACGAGGCCCGCAACATACACTATTACTTCAGGGAGATAATATTCGGCGCGCTCGTCAGGATATACGACAGGTTCGAAAGGAAGATCGAGGAGAATTACGGCGTCCCGGGCATAAAAGTCCCGCCCTTTCTCAGGTTCGGCTCATGGGTCGGAGGGGACAGGGACGGGAACCCTTTCATAACGCACCGTATAACGAGGGAAGTCCTCCGGTCGCAGAAGGCGCTCGCCCTGGAAAAACACATCGAAAAGATGGAGCGCCTCAAAAGGCAGCTCAGCTCCTCCGTGAAGTTAGTCCCCGTGAGCGCCGAGCTTTCGGCTGCCGTAACGAACGATGTCAGGGCGGCGGCCGAGGCCCGCGGCATACACAACCCGGGCGAGTATTACAGGGTGTATCTCGAATACATGGACATGAGGCTCCGCGCCGCACTCGACGAAATCGAAGGCGGAGGCGGAGGCGATGTCCCCCCTTACGGAGATAAGGACGAGCTGCTCCGCGACCTCCGTATCGTGGATACGAGCCTCAGGGAGAATAAAGGCGGGCACATCGCGGACTCCATGCTCAAAAAGTTCATAAGGCAGGTCGAGGTCTTCGGGTTCCACATGGCGAAGCTCGACATCAGGCAGAACAGCTCCGTCCACAGGAGCGCGGTCACGGAGATAACGGAGCGCCTCGGGCTCCCCTCGTACGGCAGCATGAACGAAGTACAAAAGCTCGCCTGGCTCACGGGAGAGATAAAGAACCCCCGGCCCCTCGTCCCCGAATGGCTCACGCTGTCCGAAGAAACGAAAGAGCTCCTCCTGACTTTCGCGGCTATCAGGGACAGCCTCTCGCAAATAAGCCCCGACTGCATAGACACCTACGTCATAAGCATGACGCAGAGCGCTGCGAACGTGCTCGAAGTGCTGCTCCTCGCAAAAGAGGCGGGCCTCTACCAGAGGGACGGCGGCTCTGTCACGAGCCGCCTCAACATCGTACCCCTCTTCGAGACGATAGAGGACTTCCGTCACGCGCCGGATATTATGCGCACGCTTTTCTCGAACCCAGTCTACAGGGAGCACGTAAGCGCGAGGGGGGACATATCGGAGATAATGATCGGGTACTCGGACAGCGGCAAGGACGGCGGCATACTATCGGCAGGATGGGAGATACACAAGGCGCAGACGGCGCTCAAGCGCGTGTCGGACGAGTTCGGGATAAGGAACAAGTTCTTCCACGGGAGGGGCGGCACCGTGAGCAGAGGAGGGGGGCCGACGAACCAGGCGATACTCGCCAGGCCCGCGGGAACGGTCGAAGGCGCGATAAAGATAACGGAGCAGGGCGAGGTCATATACAGCAACTACTCTCACCCTGAGATAGCGGAGGACAACCTCGAGCTCGTGCTCACCTCGGTCGTGTTAACCAGCCTCACGGGCGAGGACGTCAGGCCCGAGTGGGAAGAGGCGATGGAAGAGATTGCGTCAGACGCGAGGACACACTGGAGGTCGCTCGTCTACGACGACCCGGATTTCTACGCGTACTTCGAGATGTCGACGCCCATCTCCGTCATACAGCAGATGGGAATCGGCTCCAGGCCGGCCCGGAGAAAAAGGACGCGCCGCATAGAGGACCTCCGCGCGATACCCTGGGTCTTCAGCTGGACGCAGAACCGCCACCTCATCACCGGGTTCTATTCGGTAGGCTCGGCGCTCGATTCATTCATACGCAAGAACCCGCGGAGGAACCTCGCGCTGCTGCGCGAGATGTACTCGGGGTGGAGGTTCTTCAGGTCTCATGTGGACAACATACAGATGACCCTCAGCAGGGCCGACATGTGGATCGCGCTCGAATACTCCTTCCTCGTAAACCCGCGGGACGTGGGCAAGAGGGTATTCGGCAGGATAAGGGATGAATACGACCTTACCTCGGAGATCGTGCTCAAGATCACCCGGCAGAAGCGGATACTCGACAACAACCCCTTCCTCCAGAAGTCGATCGAGCTCCGGAACCCGTACATCGATTCGCTGAGCTACATACAGGTTGGGCTGCTGCGCAGACTATACAAGGGCGACTTCACCCCCGAGGAAAAGACGGCCATGCTGGACAACATCAAGCTCAGCATTAACGGCATCTCGGCCGGTTTGAAGAATACCGGCTGACATTAATAAGGAAAGGAGAGTTAGACAATGACAGAAAAAAAAGCGGACACGGAACAGCGTAAGGGTTCGTCGGGACCCGTTCTCGTTCCTCCAGGACCCGAGCACATAGAGGAGCTCGGGAGGATATGCTTCGAGGCTTTTAAGGGAATCCACGACCGTCATAACTTCCCCAGGGATTTCCCGACGCAGGAGTTGGCGGTTGACGTAATCGGGTTATTCGTAAGCCGTGACGATATATATGGAGTTGCAGCTCTCGTCGACGGCAGGCCCGTAGGATCGAATTTTCTTTCACTCTCTGATCCGGTTGCGGGTGTGGGTCCGATTACGATCGATCCTTCCACGCAGGCGCGCGGCGTGGGCAGGGCATTGATGGAGGATGTCATCGAATATGCGGAGAGAAACGGTATTAAGCAGGTGAGGCTTCTTCAGGATTCGTTCAACATGTCTTCCCTATCTCTTTACTCTTCCCTTGGATTCGATGTGAGGGCCGGTGTGGCGCTGATGGATGCTTCACCGGGTCGTAAAATCTCGCAGGGTGACGTGCGCCCGGCTGCGGAATCGGATATAGAAGCTATGGACGATCTATGCCGGAGCATTTACAAGGTAAGCAGGCGTAATGAAGTTGCTGCCGCAATGAAATACGGATTCCCGCCGGTGGTGATAGAGCGCAACGGTAGGATGACGGGATACCTCGTACCGGGGTTCCTCGGGCACGGAGTAGCCCGGACGGAGGAAGATGCTTTCGCTCTAATCGACGAGGTATCGCGCACTTTACCTCATTTTGCTAAATTTTTCTGTCCGCTGAGCGAAGCCCGTTTCTACCGCGAATCGCTTAAGCGCGGGTACAGGGCGGTGAAGGTAATGAACCTCATGTCCATGGGGCACTACGACCCGCCAGACGAAATCTGGATGCCGTCGGTATTGTACTGAGTTGATGTACGGAATCACAACCGTAATCCTGCATCGCGTAACTTGCATTATGCATCCTGTCCGTAGGAGCGGCTTCCAGCCGCGATTCCTTGAAATTCCCTCCTTTGGAAAAGGAGGACAATTCCGAGTAAATGAGGAATTGGTCGGTACTGATAAATGGCAATGAAATGCCTTGATCGGAGTGATGCGGGTAACAAATTCATATTAAGGAGGATTTAATTTTTAACCCGTTCATCCTGAGCGTGTCGAAGGATGCATACAGTTATGGAAAGATGAGATCCTGAATACCGAAGCCCTCATCCCTCCTCCCCATGCAGCACCTCGTCCAGCGTCCGGAGCAGCGTCTCGGAGTTATACGGCTTGCTAAGGAACGCGTCAGCCGTGTTTTCTTCCATGGTTATGAGCTCGTGCTCCTTCTGGTAGCCGCTCGCGCATATGATCTTGAGCGCGGGTCGCATCTTCTTGAGCGAGCGTATAACGGTCTTCCCCCCGATCACGGGCATCATCATGTCCACGATCGCGGCGTCTATGCCTTTCTTCCTGTCCGATATCACGTCGAGCGCCTCGTGCCCGTTGTTGGCTGTCAGCACCTTGTATCCGAATTCCTCCAGAATGGCCCTAGTTATATCGAGCACCGCGGGCTCGTCGTCCACCACGAGCACCGTCTCCCCGGTCCCGGCCGCGGCGTCTGTGTCCTCGTATGCGTCGGATTCCTGCTGGGCTTTCACAGGGATGGCGGGCAGATATATGACGAACCTGCTGCCCCTTCCTGTCTCGCTTTCAGCGTATATATGGCCCCCGTGCTCCTTAATAATGCCGTATGCGGTCGAGAGCCCGAGGCCAGTCCCCTTGTCCTGCTCCTTCGTAGTGAAGAACGGGTCGAATATCTTGTCCATGACCTCAGGCGGTATGCCTGATCCCGTATCCGATATTGTTATCTCTACGTATTCTCCGGGCACGATGTCGATGTATTTCCCGGAGCCGTCTTCGCCCGCGCTAATGTTCCTCGTCGAGATCGAGAGCTCTCCCCCAGCCTGCATTGCGTCCCTCGCGTTCACGCAGATGTTGAGTATCACCTGGTGGAGCTGCGTGTAGTCTCCGACTATGTTCCGCAGCTCTCCGTCCGTATATGTCTTTATCTCTATCGATTTCGGGAACGTCTCCTTCATTATCTTGAGGACGTCCGATATCAGGTATTTCACGTTGAGCGTCTGCTTCTCGCTCTCCACGCCGCGCGCGAACGAAAGCACCTGTCTTATGAGGTCGGCCCCCCTCTCTGCGCTCGATTCCACGACGCTCAGTATCCTCTCGTATTTCTCTCCGCTGATCCCCTGTTTGAGGATCTGTATGGACAACATTATCGGCTGGAGGATGTTGTTCAGGTCGTGCGCTATCCCTCCCGCGAGCGTGCCTATGCTCTCGAGCCTCTGTGCCCTCAGGAACCGAGTTTCCAGCATTTTCTTCTCGGTGATGTCGGTGACTACCGCGACATTTCCGATTACTCTTCCTCTCTCGTCGCGTATCACAGATAATATTAGCTGCGCGGGGAAAGTCGATCCGTCTTTTCGCTTTGGAAAAACATCTCCCTCCCAGTGACCGGACTCGTTGACGGTGTCGATGATTTGTTTTGCTTTTCCCCTGGAGCTTTCCGGTACGACCGTATCGATGATATTCCTGCCCGCCACCTCGTATTCTCTCCATTGATAGATCTTCTCTGCGAATTTGTTCCAATATAGTATCTTGCCATCGAGGTCTGTTGCGATGACGGCGTTACGGACTTGATCGAGCAAGGACGCCTGAAAACGTATCTTCTCCTCCGAGAGCTTGCGCTCCGTGATGTCCGTGAGGGTGCCCACGTAGCCCTTGAACTCTCCGTCGGCGCCGGTGTCGGGTATGCCTTCGGCGAACACCCATACTGTTTTGCCGCCCGGGTGCACGAAACGGTACTCCTCCTTTGCCGGTATCCTCGCCTTGACGGAAGCCGTCCAAATATCGACGACGCGCTTGCGGTCTTCGGGGTGCACCTTCTCCTTCCACCCCTCGCCGAAGGCGTCTTCCTTGGTGATGCCGGTGATCTCGCAGAGCTTGTTGTTCACGTAAACGCCGACCCCTTCTTTATCGGCGCGGAAAATCCCGATCGGCAGTATATCCGTAAGCGTCTGGTAACGCTCCTCCGATGTTTTAAGCGCTTCCACATGCTTTGCGTTGAGTATAGCCGTTTCGATCTGTTCCCTGATAATTTCGAGCAGGTTGAGCTCGTCCTCGGAAAAAACATTTTTTTTCAGCGAGCTGACATTTATACATCCGATGGTCTCTTCCCCCAGTCCGATCGGCATCCCCGCATAGCTCTTTACTCCGGCTTCCTTGCCTGCGGGCCCCAAAGCCGTCTCGTATTCAGTGTCGGGGATGTAAACGGTCTTTCTCTCTATAACGGTCTTCCACATCAGGCCCCTGGGACGGCGTACTCTCGTTACCCTCTCCCTGAACCACTCGGGGAACCCGTGCTCGGCCTTGAGCACCAGGTCTTCTCCTTCGATCATAAAAATCGATACCATTTCGACATCATCGATATTTTCAGCGAGAGCGTTAACCGCGTTCACCATTACCTCGTCGAGATTGATCGAGCTGTGGACGCTCTGGCTCACCGTGTTTATGATCTTCTCGTACCTTTCCTTCTTCGAGAGCAGCGATACCTTCTCCTGGAGCGCTCTTTCCGAAAGGACGAGGGATTCCGCGTACCTCGCGTTGTTAATCGCTATCTCGATCTGTCGGGACACTATCTCCAGCACCCGCAGCTCGTTCGGGCCGAAAGCGTATTTGACATCGGCGTTGATATTGATGACCCCCACGTTTTCCTCATGTGATTTTATCGGGATCGAGAGATAGCTCCTGGTTCCGAGCTCCTTGCCCGCTTGTCCAATGACGTTGTCCCTTTCCGTATCGGGGACGTAGATCATCCTTCCGTCGATCAACGTCTTCCACGTGAACCCTTTGGGGAAGGGGATCCTCTTTACCCTTTCGACGAACCAGTCGGGGTATCCCCTGTGGGCCTGCATGACGGCTTCCCCTCCCTCCCGGAGGTATATGCATATGTTGTTCACGGCGTCCATATTCCGGCTCAGGGCCTCGACGGCGTTCTCCATCACCATCTGGAGGTCGATCGTCTTGTGGACCGCCTGGGTGACGATATTGATCACGGTCTCGTAGCGGTTGAGCTTGGCCAGGTCCTCCAGTGTATTCTTCAGGCGCTCCTCGGTTATGCTCCTGTCGGTCGCGCTCAGCGCAGCCGCCATATACGCGGGAGCGCCCCTGAACGTCCATTCGCTCAGCTTGACCTCCACCGGATAACACGAGCCGTCCTTTCTGTAGTGGAAAGTCGAGTACTCGATTACCTCTTCTTCGCCGTTATCGAGGTTTTTACTCAGATTCGTCAGGCGCTCGGGCGTGAAGTCCCTCATCAGGTCGAGCGGCGTCATGCACGAGAGCTCGTCCGACGAATACCCGAGGTTCTCTCTTGCGGGCTTGTTTACCAGAAGGAATAACAGAGTTGCTTTGTCGAACAGGTATATTTCCGTCTGCACGAAATCCAGCAAACGGTTTATGTCCTCAAAGGATTGTTCGCGCTCCGAGATTAAATCGAAAAGCTTTTGTCCCGAATAACCTTCTGCCCTGATAGCGGTAGCTCCTCTGTGTCTTTCAGGCTTCTCGGCGGGGAGCGGTGTGCGAGGGTTTTAACGTGTAGTTTCTGGTGCGGATGCCTCCCCCGTTTAAATATACATCCGATTCAACGGAAGGGGCCGGAATTAATTACATAAACATGATGATTGTATATGCGTGTAAAGGGTTATCGGCTCTGCCGCTCGCGCGCGGAGCTGCGGCATGCCCCCCCGGGGCGCGGCGGCTTCGGGCGGGTATTACGGGCTGGTGCGCATAGGGTGTGTAATTTTTATTGTTTATGGCGGGTTCTGTAGCTCCCGCCTTTCTTTGTTTTCTTCGAGGACTTCATGCCGTACATATTCCTGTCGGCTATGTCCACGAGCTCTTCTGGCGTGAGCTTGCTCCCGAGCGTGTACTCGGCGATGCCGTAGCTGAACTCTATGCCGTAAGGCCTGGCGCTCCTCGCGTTCCTGGCATGGACGGCGTCCCGGATCCTGTTTACGACCGACTTGCTACCTTCGAGAGAGGTCTCCTGGAGTATGAGCAGTATCTCGTCTCCCCCGAGCCTGCACATTACGTCCGATTCCCTGAGCGCGCGCTTGAGCAGGTTGACGAAGGTGATTATGACCCTGTCCCCCTCCTTATGGCCGAAGCTGTCGTTCACGAGCTTCAGGTTGTCGATGTCTATATAGCAGACAGTGAAGCTGCAGCCGTGCCTCTCGCAGAACTTCATTTGCCTGTGGACGGACTCGAGCCCCGCCTTCCTGTTCAGTATCCCGGTCATGGGGTCTGTAACCGAGAACCTCTTCGTCTCGAGCTCGGCGAGCTTCCTCCTCGTTATGTCCGTATGCGAGATCACGGCTCCCGTGACCCTCCCGCCGGACCTCATCGGCGTGACGGACAGGAGGAACCATTTCTTGTCCTGGCCCTTGTGGGAAGGGTATTCCATCGTGAACCTGTCCTTTTTCCCTCCGAGCACCGATACTATATTCTTAAGCAGGCGGAGCGACCTCTCGCTCTCGGCCGAGTGCTTCTTCAGCATCTTGAGATAGTCTGTCCCCGGCTCTGGCCTCCCCGCCGCGCCCCCGCCGTTCTTCCCCTTCCATGCGGTCCATGAGCGGTTGGCCGCGACAAGCAGCCCTGAAGCGTCCAGCACCCCGATGTGCTCGGGAAGCGAATCGAGCACCGCAAGCACGGTCTCGAACTGTGCTTTAGCTAATACAGCGTCCTTATTACGTTCTTTCTTTAACATGGCTCTGTAAACATATCCGTTCTGTATCCTGTCCGCTATTCCGTCGAGAATGGTCATTTTCCGGGGTCCCTCGATTTACAGATAGCTCCGGACGCATTCGCGTACGGGGCTTAATGTATATCTACGCAGTCCGCGGCCCTTTCGGATGACTGTTAATAAATATACGTTTTTTGCGCGCGAGGTGGGGTTTCTCCCGGCGCGGACAGAGGTTCTCCTGATATTACGACCAGTTCGGGGAGGGGGCGGGGTTGCCCGCCGTTTACCCGGGTCGGGCTAATTTACCCCCTTCTTGTATTTCTTCGACATCTTCATCTTGTACATATTCCTGTCGGCTATGTCCACGAGCTCTTCGGCCGTGAGCTTGCTCCCGAGCGTGTACTCGGCGAGGCCGTAGCTGAATTCGAGCTTCCACTGTATGCGTGCCTTCTCGTTCCTCCTGGCTATAAGCTCGGCGATCCTGTCAAGCACGGGCTTGGTCTCCCCGGCGGGCGTATCCGTGAGCACGATAATTATTTCGTCTCCCCCGAGCCTGCACATCGCATCCGTTTCCCTGAGCACGTTCTTCATCAGCTTCACTGCCGCGCGTATCGTCCTGTCCCCCTCCCTGTGCCCGTAGTTATCGTTTACGTATTTCAGGTTGTCGAGGTCTATGAAGCACACGGTCAGGCTCCGTTTCCTCCTCCTCGCTGCCTTTATCTGTTTCCGTATGTATTCGAGCCCCGCCTTCCTGTTGAGGATGCCCGTCATGGGGTCTATGACCGCGAGTCTCCTGGTTTCGAGCTCGGCGAGCTTCCTGCGCGTTATGTCCGAGTGGGAAACGACCGCGCCCGAGGTCATACCGCCCTTTTTCAGCTGGGTCACCGAGAGCCTGAACCACCTCTTTTGATCGGGGAGATGGCACGGGTATTCGATCGAGAATCTCTCCCTGTCGCCCGTGATAACCGAGCCGATGGCCCGGGACGCCTTGGCGAACCTCGTTTCCTTGCCGAAAGCCTCCCTGAACGCCCTCGGATAATTCTCCCCTACCGAAGCGCGGTCGAGCGGGTCTCCGCCGTTCCCGGAGGCGAAATTCATCCAGGCGCTGTTCACCGAAACAATGATTCCCCTGGCGTTGAGCACGGCCAGGTTCTCCGTGAGGGAATCGAGCACGGACTGTGCGGTGTGCGGTCCGAGCTTTTTCAAAATCCTTCTCGCAGAGGTCTCTTTCGTGAGCATTTTAGACCTGTATTTATATAATGCGCCGGAACGTAACAATCCGGCCATACGTGAGTTATCCGATGCACGTATCCGGTTAGTCGTTTGCTGACGGCTTATGGTTCAAATTATACGGCTGTTCCGGATGGTATGGTTATTTAAAATAACGGGTTTTCAGGAATGTGTGTTATCACCCACGGAAGGATGTTAAGGTTATCTATGAGACAGGGAGGCTTTATTGCATCGTCTCACAGGTTGGTTCAGCGCGGCTGTGTGCGCTCGTTATGACCGGGACGCGCCGTCCGGCGTTTTCGTCGTTTCGGACTTTCTGTGCTTCTCTGCCTCTCCGGTCATGGGCACGAACATCACGGGCGCTACCCTCTCCTCGTCGAAGCCTTCCTTCGTTTTCGTGAGCAGCAGCAGCTCCTGCCCGTCGTCAGCTACCGGTATCACCATCCTGCCCCCTTCCCTGAGCTGGGCCTTGAGGGGCTCGGGTATCTCTTCGGGGGCGGCCGTCACTATGACGGCGTCGTACGGGGCGTGCTCCTCCCACCCGAGGTATCCGTCCCCGGTCTTGAAATGCACGTTCGAATAACCGAGACCGTTGATCACGCTCCTCGCGAAAAGCGAGAGCGGCTCGAGTATCTCGACCGTATAGACCTCGGCCCCCATCTCGGCGAGGACCGCAGCCTGATACCCCGAGCCCGTGCCTATCTCGAGCACTTTCCGGCCTTTCCCGGGGCGGATAAGCTCCGTCATGTACGCCACTATGTAAGGCTGGGAGATCGTCTGCCCCATGCCTATGGGCAGAGGCGTATCGCTGTATGCAAGGTCCATAAGGTGCTCGGGCACGAACTTGTGCCTGGGCACCGCCCTCATCGCCCTCAGCACCTCGGGCGTTGATATGTCCCTCTGCGCCATCTGCTCCTCGACCATGTCGAGGCGCCTCTGCCTGTATACGTTCTCTGTGTCGGTGGAATTCACGGCTCCCGCCAGGATGAGGAAGGACGAAAGCATCACGATAATCAACACCAGCTCCAAAGTCCGGCTCCTTTAAAGATGGAATTTAAACCGGAACATCCCTCTCTCGATATATGCATGAGCAATTATGGTGCCAGATGGTCCCGTATAAGTCCTTGGGCGAATTAAACAACAAAAACGGGTTAAATGAATGCAAGCCTTTAAGGCACGTGAAGCCTCGCGTGCTTAATTTCAGGGCACGGAGGTGAGATTAAAGGGCAATTCCCCCTGAAATGCGCGTATTTTCGTCCCCCCTCCCGTCGGGCGGAACCCGCGGGACCCTGAAGATGCCGCTGTCCGGTTATGCGACATCGGACGGAAGACCGCGTCCCGTTTTTGTCCTGTCTTTGCGAGGGACGGTTCTGAACGTGTGCAAGAACCGGTCGCTATCGGCCTATTGCAAGTACGCTCATGAATTTAAACACAAGGGTCACACGAGCCAAATTACGTAGTAAGCGACCGCGGCAATCTCATGAATAAAGCGAGATCCAGGGTTGTTTCAGCATCTCGTTTTCCCGACATTCACAAACGATTTCGAGCAACAATTCCGACAAATCGGAGGAATTAGTCGATGTTGGCTGACAGCGGATAAGCATCTTCATCGAAGTTATGCCCTCAGTTAAACCAAATTTAGGGGGATTTTCTTTTCTGTCATTCCCGACGCCGATCGGGAATCTCGTCTTTACATTTGTCATCCTAAACCACGTCCTGAACCATGTCCCGGACGTGATCCGGGATCGTTTCAGGAAAGGAAAAGAAGAAAACAGTCCCGGCGGGCGGGTCTACTATCCTTCGTTATGGTAATATTTTTCTCTCCCCTGCTTTTTCCCGGGGAAGGACGCACCATGGGAAGCAACATAGTCGTCGGCCCTCTTCCGAGGCCGCTCCCGCGCGAGCTTATGGTAGAGGCGGCGGAGAGGAAGGGCCCGGGCCACCCGGACACTCTCTGCGATTACATTACGGAGGGGATATCGAGGGCACTGTCTGAATATTACGTTTCCGAGTTCGGCTGCGTCATGCACCATAACGTCGACAAGGCTCTACTCGTCGGGGGCTCGGCCGAGCCCGCGTTCGGAGGGGGGAGGGTGGTGAAGCCTATCGAGGTGATAATAGCCGGGCGGGCGATTAAAAACAGGGGAGGCAAGGCGCTGCCCGTGGACGAGATATCCGCCGAGGCTGCGCGGGGAGTCCTAGCGAATACCGTCAGGCACCTCGACCCTGTGAGGGACGTCTCGATAAACGTCATGATCAGGCCCGGGAGCAGGGACCTCATCGATCTCTTCGAGAGGTTCGGAAAGGGGGAGGTGCCTTTATCGAACGATACGTCGTTCGGGGTAGGTTTTTACCCGCTCGACAGGCTCGAAAGGACTGTATACGAGGCCGAAAGGTTCCTGAACGCCACCGAAACCAGGAAGGATTATCCCTTCATAGGCGAGGACGTGAAGATAATGGGGATAAGGAGAGGGGAGGGGATCTCCCTCACGGCCGCGATAGCAATGGTCGACAGGTACGTTTCCTCTGTCGCCGACTACGCGCTTAAGCTCGGGGAAGTGAAACAGGCGCTCCTGGCTGAGGACTGGGCCGGGGGTGTCGAGCTCGCCGTCAATACGGCGGACGACTACGAGAGGGGGAGCGTGTATATAACGGTCACCGGGACGAGCGCCGAGCAGGGGGACGACGGGCAGGTAGGCAGGGGGAACAGGGTGAACGGGCTCATTACGCCTTACAGGCCCATGACGCTCGAGGCCGCGGCCGGGAAGAACCCTGTGAGCCACGTGGGCAAGCTCTATAACCTCTTCGCCGGAGACCTTTGCAGGGAGATAGTTGAATCGGGACTTGCCGAGGAAGCCTCGGCCTTTCTCGTCTCTCGGATAGGGAAACCCGTAAACGAGCCGCAGGTGCTCGACATAAAAGTGAGCCCCGGCGACGCGGACTTCAAATCTATCGGAAACACCGCATCGGCGATGCTCGCCGATATGCCGGGCATGTGGAAGAGGATAATCGCGGGGCAGTACGGTATCGCCTGAGATCAGACTCCGCCCTGCTTGGTGGGCGGGACATTGTTGGGGTCGGGCTCGTAGCCGAGCATGCTCAGTGACTTGAGCACCCTGTCGAGGAGGTCTGAGTTGTTTCCGATCATGTTCTCGTCGGACGCAACCTCGAGCTCCCTCGCGTCGTACTCCCATCTCCGGAGCACCTCGATTTTCTGCTCCCGCGTGAGGTCGTGCGCCTTGAGCACGTCCTCGGGCGTCCTGAACTCGCTCGTCGGGTCGAGCAGCGCTTTATCGATGTCTGTCATATTGAGCAAATTATAACCCAAATCCGTGCGCGTTTCCTCAGTTTAATCCTGTAACCACCAAACCCGTTCGTGCTGAGCTTGTCGAAGCATGAACGGGTTAAAAGCGAGATTCTGAAACAAGTTCAGATACCGTCTTGGAAGTCAAGAGGATTTGAGAGAGTAATTTGGATCGAAAGGTACCTTGTTTTTAAGCACGCCGTAAATTATATGAACCAGTTTTCTCATTGCAGCTCCTAT